>JAZGGI010000028.1 GCA_036480375.1 Candidatus Zixiibacteriota bacterium | reverse complement strand
TGAGAAGTTCTTTAATTAAAGCGGGATCAATCGAATTCATGTTAATTCTCCTGTGTAAATGCTTCTCTTTTTAATTTCGAAGCATAATCAATTATTTACATTTACACAAAATTCCTTACAGGCTCTTGTATCCCACCCATTGGGTCGTACATTATCCCGAAAACCACAATTTATTCAAAAATTTCTCAGCATTACCGGAGCTCAAAGCCTTTAATTGATTTTCATTCAAATCATTCGACAAAGATTTAAAAACCTCGGGTATTTTCCCGGCATGTTCATGTTCCTCATAATAAAACGGCGCCCGGCTTTGATCATCGAAATTCTTTGTATAAAAGAAATCAGCGCCAATGCACAAAGAATTTTCTCCGCCCAATTCCAAACCGTGTAAGATATGCTCTTTTAATAGATGCGGTCCGTCCAATCCAACCATCCTACGAATGAAAGTCATTCCGATTATGCCTTTTCTTCTGATTATTTCAAGAGATATATTTTCAGGCAAGTTTCTCACAATTGGAGCGAGCTTCCTAAAATTCGAATGACTGGCCATCACCGGGATATTAAGGTTCTTTTTATCAATATGTTCAATAATATCATTTGCCAATGCTTCGCTGGTATGAGAGAAATCGACCGCGATCTGCTTCCCATCCATAAATTCCAACAAACTCTTACCATCATCTTTCAAACCAAGCTTTGAATCATTTCCTCCCCCAAATCGGTTTTCCTCAACATGAGTCAGACTGATATAAATTATTCTATGACCGGCGTTCAATATCTCATCCACTCGGGGAAAAGCCAAATCCAGTTTCTCATCCTCCTCGCAAAGTCCAGCAGCGCTTTCAATCGATAAAGCAGTAATTACTTTTCCCGATTCCAAATTAGGCACTTCAGTCATTGAAGTAGTTATTGGAACCAGAATATTGTCAAATTTCCGAGTCATCTCTTCATAGATCGAGATTTCATTCTTAGCCATTTCCACACTGCCCGGCTCGGTGGGAGCATAAACGGCCATGACCTGAAATCCAACACCGCCTTTAATCAACCAGGGAAGAGCACATCCGATATCGCCCATCTTTTCGGGATGACCATCGCTAATCTCATATAAATAGTGCAACATATCACAATGCATGTCTGCGATTTTATGGTCCCTTAATCCGTTTTTTATATAATTAGACATGTTTCTCCCAATTTTGAAGTTCCAAAATATTTCCTTCAGGATCGGCCAGATAGGCAAAGGTTATTTTTCCCACCCCCTCAATTTTACGGGTGGATAGATTCCCTATCCGAGTCCCACCGTTGGATAAAACCAACCTGCTTGTTTCTTCCACATCTTTTACCTCAAAGGCTATATGAGCAAATCCCGAACGATTTATCGGTTTTCCATCTGCTTCAGCAATATTGTTATATTGGAAAATTTCCAAAGTCGGACCCACCTCTCCAAATCCCGGTAATCGCAGATGAATCCCTGTTATTTGCGCGTTGTTAACTCCGGTAGCCTCATCAACCCATTTCCCCGAAAGATTTCGTTCAGGGGGCAAGGGAAAGCAACCAAAAACAGCCTGATAGAAATCGGCAAGCCGTCTCCAGTTATTTGACACTATATTAATATGCACAAATTTGATAAATCCTCCTCTTCCATCTCCATGATAGTTGATAGAAATGTCCTATGGTTTACAATTTCGACACGGGGATAGTCCTTCAAAAAATGGCTCTACCCGATCGGTATATACAATCTTCCGCGAATCCGGAATGTTTTCCACCGATTTGCAGTCCGGTCGATGAAAACGGTACGTTTTTGAATTGCCTATATAATGAGACTCCGGATTATATGGATTCGCCCAAATGCCCAAAGTATCCAAAATCGCCTGTCGTTGAGCGTTGAGAAGCCTTTCCAAAAGATCCCGGTCTTGAAAATTGTCCGGAAATAAATAAACATTGGCCAGTCCGGCCTGCAGAATCCTTTCATTAATTAATATTGAATCCCGATAAGTATATGCCAGCAATCGACCGTAACCATCTCTTTTGCGTGAACCAAATTTAAGGGTTACCTGCTTATTTAGTATCAGTGATGATAAAAATGATTTTGCCGAATCATACAATAAATCGCCTTTTTCCGGAGTATCAATCCCCAACAATCTTACTTTCCCACGACCTTCCAATTCAAATGAATCACCATCGATAACTTTAATTACGAAAAATTCATCAGGAGAATTTATCCCCATTTGCCCGATAAACCTGAAAAGTAGAAAAAACGCTGTCAGAACTATTAAAAAGATATAATGGCGTTTTCTCATAAATCACCAATAACGGAGACATGGCTCAATCCCGAGTCTTCTGCTTCAATCGCGATTATATTTTCCGCAAGCTCTTTGACTTCTTCGATATGAGATACAATTATTATTTGCCGAAATCTGTTTTTCAGCTTCGCCAGCCCATTGATAATCAATTCCTGTCTAACGCTGTCCTGGGAACCGAAAATTTCGTCAAGAATAATAAAGCTCTGGTCAATTCCGGCCGTTTCAGCCATTTCGATTGAAATCGCCAGTCTAAAGCATAAATTGGCAAGGTCGATTTCTCCGCCTGAAAAACGGTCTATCGGGAAACTCTCGCCTCTATCAAAGAGACACAAATTGTAGTTTTCATCGAGTTCCGCCTGCTGGTAACGACCGTCGGTCATTTCGTTGAATAATTGCGAGGTACGCGTCGATAAGGCAGGTCGAATCCGGCCAATTAAATACACTCGAAATTCGGCGAATAATAAATTTAACTTTTCCTGATACGTCAATTGCTCCCGCAGGATCGAAATTTCGGATTTTACCTGATGATATTGTTCAAGCTGGGATTCAATGGTTTTAATTTCACTTTCAATTAACCGAATACCGCCCTTTAATCGTTCCAGATTCAACTCTGTTTTGCCAATTTCATCTCTTTGAGACTCAACTTCTGTTTGAAGATTCGAATAAGTCTCCGGATCATAATTCAATTTATCGAGTTCACTATTGAGTTCCTGCTCACGAGTATTACTTTGCGACAATTCCTTTTCCAAGTGATTAATGCTTGACAGAATTTCATCCCGTTGTTTGGCCTTTTCGCATAAACTTAGAAATAAATCTCTCTCTTCTTGCAGCCGTTTGAAATCATTTTCCGTTTGAATCAGGGTTTCCGGGGAGAATTCAACCTGTCCAATCTCAGATATTCGCCCTGCAATTTTTTCCCTGGCGCTCAAATTATCGCTGATTATCTGTTCCGCGGCCTTGAATTCGGCTTCGGCGGCTGCCAACTGAAGGGTAATTTTCTCCAATTTCCTTTTCTCATTGCGGGCCGACTCGATTTTCATATTAAGCTCAGTTCCGGCCGATTTTAATTCCTCCAAATACGATTTTAACGGCCCTGTTTTTTCTTCAAGCGATAGCATTTCCTGTTTGAAATGAGTTTCTATCTGCGAAAACTCATCTCCAAACGGGCGCAAACATAATTCACAAACAGCATCGGGGCCCAGCTTTTTAATTTGTTTTTTTTGGGCTTTGAGCTTTTGTAATTCCGAGTTCAAGGCCGCCAATTTCTGTGATTCGTCAAGATATTTTTTGCGGAGATAATCCTGCTTTTTTTCAAATTCTCCGATTGCTGATTCGGGATCACCAAATTGCTCTTTATTGTCCGTTAATTCAGATATTTCCCGAGATAACTCGGATCGCCGCCCATTATTACGATTTTCTTTGGCATTAAGCTCATCAAGATCGTTTATCAGGTGTGTTCTTTCATCCCATCTGACTTTGGCTTCCATTAAATCCTCAACCTGATTCTTTAGCTTGTCCAATCCCTTGACACTCTTTTCCAATTCGGGTAATTGCTTAACCGCCTGCTCCAACTCGCCATGCTTGCGCTCAAGATCTTTTTTCCCCCGCGAAAGACTATCTCGTCCGGCTGCGATCGCGGCTTTTTCCTTATCCAAACGGTTAAATGAAGTTTCAGCCCTTTGATATGATTTAATCTCGTCTGAAATTTTCTGGAATTTTCCATTCAATCCCGTCAAATGCTCCTGCTCAGCCGATTCTTCCTTTACAAGAGTCTCCAAACCATCCTTTTTATGAGCCAGGTTAGATTTGGTCTCTTGAGGATCGATCTGCACACTTTCAAGAGTTTTTATCTTCTCCCGGGTCAGTCTTATATCGGCTTTCAGAGATTCAATCGCGGCATCCAGCCGGCCAACCCCAAGCATTTTAGCCAGGTGATTCCGGCGCTCGGCCGGTCGAGCGTCGGAAAGAGCGTTGAGTTCTTTTTGACGGGCGAAAAAGCTGGAGAGAAATCCTTTCAGATTAAGACCGAGAAGACGAATCAAATATAGCTCAACCTCTTTAGTCGTAACGGCATCTAATTCACCCTGACGGGTAAGAGAAGTATCGGTTCTATTCGATTTTCCGGATATTGTTCGCGTCAGGCAATAAGCGTTACCGCCAAGCTCGAACTCCAATTCAACTAAACAGGCATCTTTTTCTTCGGCGGTTTGGCGTTTTATTCCGTCTTTTCCTGTTCGGGCCGCTTTATTACCGTATAGGCACCACAAAATGGCTTCGAGGATGGTTGATTTCCCCGCCCCGTTGCGCCCCACAATTCCGATAATCCCATCGACAAATCGAATTTCCAGATTTTCAAACCGGCGAAAATTGCTCAATCGGAGTTTTCTCAGAATCATATTCTATCTTAGTATAAAAGCCGAATCGAAGCAAGGCTCAAATCGGCTAAACACCTGAATTTGGTGGCCTTGAGTGTAATTTTTTTTACCTGAAAAGGCCAAATAATCCTTGACAAAAAAAGATAATATCCTATTTTGACTCTGAGCGTGTGTTATTGGTTATTTGGGGTTTGAGCCGAACTTGCCAAAATAACCACAAGAATACCTCTTATACTGGCCTTTGATGTATCGTAAAAAACTTGAGAAACTACTCAAGGTTCTTTATGTTTTTTACAGGGGTCTATTAATACTGCTAACGTACAACACGTAACAGAAACCCCTCAGGGTTATAACCTGATATATCCGTCAGGCGTAGTTATCTTTTTCAGTATCCAACTTAATTAATGAGAATTAAACACAGTAGATATATAGGAGGACGTTATTCCGCTCAGAAGTCTTTTGTAAGAGTCGGGTGCTAAAAAGCAAAACACAGCTTATTTGGAGTTAAGCGTCCACCTCAGAAAAATACTGAGAAAAGCTTTCACTCCTTACTCCATAATAGGAATCTTTAGAATAGTTCATTAAAATTTATTTCCGCACCATCCCTAGACAAGATCCGCGGAAACAAGCAATCTTCTTACCGGTAGTTCGGTAAGATTCTGCTCAATGAACGATTCTGAAAGATTGCCAGAGAAAAAAAGAAGAATATTTTATAAAATGAACTTTCTCTGCCTTTCCTAATTTTAAGGAGGAAATAAATGTCTAAAAAATTGTTAATCGCAGTACTAACTCTCGGGTTATTAGTTGCTTTCGGCGGAGTTGCGATTGCGGGCGATATTGATAATCGGAAAACTGAAAATGAAGAACTGATTACCTATAAGTCTCGCCCCAACGACATTCCAGTGGAAATAGTAAATGAAGCATCTAACGCCCTTGAGAAACCTGCTGCATATCGCCACCTGTACGCATCACCAACAACCGTCTTCCCTCCGGCCCCGGTGGTATGTTCATCAATTGTTCCTCACTCCGATGTTGTTTTAGGGTACGAACCAGTCCCTATATACTCATATGGAGTTGATTTTATGAACATGAGGTTCAGATTGCCGGCCCCATATCCATGCACATTGACGGCAATTAACATTGGCATTGATCAGGACGCGTATGTTGGGAACCCGGATATGGAAGTATCCATATTTAGTGGTTGCGCCCTTAACCCGGGTACCACAGTACCGGTTGATGAATATTACCGGTTTACTGTGCCGTGGGCTGAACTACCTCAGGGTACGGGCCCGGCATGGGTCACCATTGATTTAACCGGAATGGGCGTTGTATTTGATGGTGGTACAATGATAAAAGTCGGCGTAACAGTGGATGCCGCTTCCCAGGCTCTCGAAGAAAGCTTCGGGATACTCTGGGATGATGCCTCGGTGACCACCTTTGACTATCGCTTCGGTGTTCCAGCTGGCGCTAGTGCCTGTTATGTCTGGACAGGTTGCTCAGAAAACCCTGGTACTTATTGTTATCAGGCTTACCTGATCAACATTGAGATATGTTCCGGCGAAGATCTATTCTCAAATTGCGATCAAATCCAGGATTATGTGAATTACCCGTATACTACATACTGGTGGTTCTCTGATGATCCGGACTATATTGATTATCGCAACGTTCGTTTTACCGGTCTTGACGATACACTCACTGGTCTAACGGTCGGTATCTACGCTCTTGAAGATATGAGTGAAGTATATAATACCGAAGTTGACATTGACGTAATTGTTACCGGCTCATCCGGTGGTTATCCGGATATGTCCGATATCCTCTGGTCAACGACTATTCAGGGTGAAGATGTAAATGTCGGTACAATGACTGGAAATTTCGTCTCTCTTGGCTCACCTATTGCTGTGAAAGGTGATTTCCACGGCGTTGTTTCCATCGGCGATGGTGGATTACCCGGATATGCCGGTATTCTCTCAGGTGCTGCAGGTGCAGGTACCGGACGAAGCGGCGCTCTTGATAACTCCGTGGAACCGCCGGAATGGTATACCTCCGGACGTAACTACGGTATCCAAGCGCATCTTTGCTTAAATAGATACGGTACATGCATTACTGATGCCGACTATCTCGATTACGGTCCGTATTTTATTCGCAGACTGCCCGGTAGTTATGGCACCAGAGGTTATTTCCAGAAGATTCAAAGCATCGGTCTGGGATGTCGATTGGAAGAAATCCGCGCGTATTTTTATCAGAGCGAAACTGCAGCGCCTTACGCAACTTCAGCTCAGATAAGAATTTACGACAACGATGGCGCTCATGATATATATGATCCAGGCGGTCCCGATGAATTTGATTTTGAAGCCGGTCTCCCGGGTACTCTGGTTCATACTATCGAAGTAACCGGTGCTGAAATTATCGCCAACGGATTCCAGCCGAACGCTTACGTCTTTGATGTATCGGCCGAAAATATCCGTTTTGATGAATATGTCTGGGTCGGTATTGAAATTATGGCTCCCGATGGCGGCCAGGATATGATTTTGCGGTTTAATCCTGGCGCGGCCAACGGCTACTATACTGAATACGAAACAGCTCTGTTCGGTAACGGCCCTTTTGCTCCGTGGGAATATAATACCCAGGGCTTTACTTATGAGCAGAATTTCTGGTCAAATCCGAAACATCAGATGATTGATGTTGATGTCTGCTGTGAGCCTCCTCCGGAAGCTGAATGCAGCGAAACCGGTGATGACTGGCCGACCGCGTCGCACGACTTCCGTCGGACAGCGCGTTCGTTCTCATCGTCCGGCGACGCTCGTTGCCTCCAGGACTTGGCTTGGGATTACAAGGACCCTCTTAGCTTAAGCTATGGCCGCGGCTTAATTGCCGACGGCATCCTGGTCGTTCCGTTTGCCTCGGCTGTCAGAGCCTGGGATCTTGCTTTAGACTCTGACGTGCCGATTTGGGAAGTTAGCGGTCTGCCGAATATGGGTACCGCTAACGATGGTTCTGTCGCACAAGTCGACGGAAAGGTCGTATTCCCGAATGGTAACGGTCAGGGATTGACTTGCGTCGATCTCTATACCGGAGCTATAATCTGGTGTCGCGGTTTATTCCCGACCGGATTCACTACCGGATACAGTGTTGCCTGGGTTCAGCCTGTAATTCTTGGCGATGTCGTATATGCCAGCTCGCAAGAGGGTACGGATGGTACCGCTGAACTTCGTGCCTGGAATATGGCTGACGGTACCGATTTTGGCGGCTGGGCTGTTCAACCGGTACTCTTGGATGGCGCCACCTATACATCGCTGAGTTCTAACGGCGCTGACGTTCTTTACGTCGGCACCAATGGTAACGGCAATACGGGCGACCTCGAAGGTGTAGGTTCCTTCTATGCTATTGATGCCGCCGACGGCTCCATCATCTTCCAGATGCAGGGCGACGACTGGGGTACTTACCGTTATGATATCGACGGCGCTGAAAACACTATTGAGACATGGCAAGAGGGTTCGGCTGTCATCGATGTTAATGGTGATATCTATGTACGCTCTGACTTCCAGGTCGAAGCCTCCGGCGCTCCTGCTGCTGCTCTGTATAAACTGAATTCGGCCGGCGTCATACAATGGGGCGTTGCAACCGAATATCCTTCTCGTGGAGCTCTTTTGCTTGACGTCAATATTGTTTATGTCGGGTCATGGGCAGGCTGGGCCAATGAAACAGGCGGTCTTAAGGCATATAATAAGATCAGTGGAAATATGCTCTGGGATGCCGCAGTTGTTAATGCGGGTAACATAGGCCCATTAGATGCCTGGGAATTCTATAACACAACCAATGGTTGGGGTGCGATTGATTGTCAGACGCTCATGCGTGACCTCGTTTATATGCCAACGGGACGCTTAGAAGGCTATGCCGTATATAACGGAGAAAATGGTACGCTTGAATTTGAATATCTGCTCGATCCGTCTTCCAATTACTCATCCGGTGTTTTGCTTGATGATAATCATGTCGTCTTCCAGAACCGTGCCGGTGAAGTGTATGTCATGGAAAATGGTGCGGAAGAAATCGCTCGTCTGCGTATCTTAAAGGCAGAAGAATTCCAACCCGTTCCGTTCCTGGTTGGCCCCGGCTATGCCGTACCTACTTTTGAGGATGTCTTCATGAATGCCGGTTGTGCAAACTTAACCGGTACTCTGACGGCTGATGAAGTAGCTCCCTCGATTTCAATCACATCGGTGGATCCATCCCGTATTAGACGCATGGGTTCACTGGCTAATAAAATGATCCGCAACAGCTATCCCGAAATGATTGAAGGCAGTGGCAAACTTATCGGTATTAATGACGTTGATATTGACATGACCGCCTTTGCCAAAGATAGCTATAGCAACAGTGCCGCTTATGCTCAACCGGCCTGGTTAACCAGCTTCACCGAAACCTTTAATCTCGGCGATGGCGACATGTTTAGTATGGATTATATCGTTGACGGTGATCTGGTTACTCGTGGTGCGCATGACTGCTACTTTACGATTAATTCCAATGCTCAATATTATTTGAACAATCCGGAATTTATGCCAGCCGTTAACCTTGGTGTTATCGGTGGTTGCTTGGCATCCTTCGATACTCTGTACTGGGGTACCGAAATTCAGCATTATTCCATTATTTACAACAATGGTATGATCGCGCAAGATGCTCGTGATTTAGGTCTTCAGTTCTGGGTTGGCGGTAGTGAGGATTACTGGTGTTACTTCATCGGTTTCCTGATGTTCGGTCAGGATGACCGGAGCTTCGCGGTGACTAACGCAACATGGGCAGCCGACGATTACGAAACTCTCCTGGCGGATCCGAACTGCTCCGGTGAATGTATCAGTTATGTCGAACGCGACATCGTTCTCGGCTCATTCAAACCCGAAGGAGAAACGAGCTACCAGGATATCCGTGGTGAAGCCGTTACATATGCCTATATTGACTCTGTTATCGATTTCGGTTGCCATGGCGACTGGGATTGGACCGCGCTTGATTGTAACTACAGCAACGATCTCACTATGGGTATGAGCTTCAAGTGTACCGAATACGGCGCCTATGGCGTTCCTGATCTCAACAACATTCTGATTACCAGGCTTGAAATATCCAACCGTAATACTACTGCGATTGATGACCCGGTTTACTGGGCTCAGCATGTTGATCATGACCTTGGCTACGCTTATCCCTCGGGCGAGGTATTAGGCGGTTACAACTTTGGACGATTCTTCTTCCTTGATGATTATGATGTTGCCTGGGGTGGCGCTTGTAGTGACGGCTATGAAGTAAATACCAACGTTTTTGGTTCCGGAACTATCGGAATACCCATGAATGGAGTTGTAACTTGTGGGCAGGACCTCATAAACGTCTTTGACGACGCTGAGGTTCCCAGTTTGTATGACCTGGTCATAGATTGGTGTAAGACTGTCGACGGCGAATTCTTCTATCCTGAGGAACTCGATCCGGATCCGGATGGTGACGGTGTTTATGAATGTACACCATTTGAGGATGCAGGTGACATTCAAGCCACTTATCTGTACGATGGATTTACCCTCGCTGCTGCTGGTGAAGAAGGCGACATGGTCGACATCGGTATGTATCGTTTTGGGTATAGTTTGGACTATGAAACACTCGTTGGCCCTAACACCTTTGATACTGCACTTATAGAGAATACCGCAATAGTGGCTCAGCAATTCGCAGGCTTCAACCGTGGCGATGGTAATGGCGATGGCGTCATTAATCTCGCTGATGTCGTTTACCTGTACAACTACATAAACGGCGAGGTCGAAGGCCCGAAATTCCAACATCTGGCTGATGTCGACGCTTCCGGCGAAGTTGATCTTGGTGACGTTCGTTACTTGTGCGACTTCTGCTTCTGCGTTGGAAACGCTCCGATTGGCGAATGGGTTTTACCCGATATTTGCCCGGAACCGTAAATTAGCTGAGATATATATTTCTTTAGGAAGCAAGGTTTTTCCTTGCTTCCTTTTTTTTTGCCCGTATCATTATAAAAATCAAATCAAACACTCAAAAAACGATGATGTAATGCCGCCTGAAAACGATATAGATTTATTTGCGCTTTCCGCATTCAAAATCATAAGAGATTATTTTGATATAATTCTCTATCGCGCTGACGGCGGCCGAGTAATGTTTCGCGCCAACCCCATCTTGAGAAAAAAAGGATGGGAACGGGAATTGAACAAACGCCTGAAAACAATCAATGCCCGCATTAAAATTGTTCGAGACAAGGATGCTTACAATATCACTGTTTATTCGACTCCGTTCAAAATAGGTAAGCCCCCTCTGGTCAATATCCTTCTGTTTATCCTGACTCTGCTCACCGTCTTGATTATTTCCGCTTATCGCGAGGTCGGCCCCGCGGTTTTTTCCAGCCCGGAATTACTACTCGTCGGATTGCCTTTCACAATAACATTAATGATTATTTTACTCGTTCACGAAATGGGACATTTTTGGGCAGGATATCGGCGGGGAGTGTTGATGAGCTATCCATTCTTCATCCCGGCTCCGACTTTTATTGGCACCTTCGGAGCCATTATCAAAGGCCGCTCACCTATCCGAACTAAAAATGATTTGATATTCATCGGCGCCGCCGGGCCGTTAGCCGGGGCAATCCCGTCAATAATTGCCGTTATATGGGGACAAATGAGTTCCCAGGTAGCGCCTCTGTCCGCCGACGTTACTTATCTTTCATTTGGAAGCTCCATCTTTACCTATGTAATCAGTCATATCCTCTATGGCAATCTACCGCAGGGAATGGGAATATTCCTGTCACCAATAGCCCTTGCCGGGCAAGTCGGGCTCTTGATAACTATGATTAACCTGCTTCCCCTGGGTCAACTTGATGGTGGTCATATTTTCTATGGGCTATTCGGGAAAAAACAACGATTCCTGGCTGTAGTCTTCATGTTGTTTTTGTTAATAATCGGCTACTTTTGGAAAGGATGGTGGCTATGGTTATTTTTGGCTTTTATAATGAGACCTTTTCACCCGCCTGTTATTGAGGACGCTATCCCCCCCGATAGAAAACATAAAATCATAGCTTGGATAGCGATTATTCTATTTATTTTGACTTTTGTACCCCGCCCGATTTATTATGCCGGTTGAGTTTCAACACATGATTCGGTAGGATAAATTCCAAGCTGTTCAATTAAGCCTTCTTTCCACGCGCTGACTATAACATCAACAATTATCGGGTCAAACTGTTTCCCCTTGAATTTTTCAAGCTCATCGATGGCTTTTTCCGGGTCGGCGCCCTGACGATAAGGGCGATGAGTCACAATCGCGTCATAAGTATCAACCACGGCCAGCAGGCGACCTTCGATTGGAATTTCCTCGCCGGCCAAACCCCGCGGATATCCCGAACCATCATATTGCTCGTGATGATATAAGATGTATGGAACGGCCGCTTCGAGATAATCAATCCCTTCAATCATCTTCGCTCCCAGTTCCGGATGCATCTGAATTTGTGCTCGCTCTTCATCAGTCAGCCGACCGGGCTTGTTTAAAATGGCATCGGGTATTCCGATTTTTCCAATATCATGCAGCGTACACCCCATTTTGAGTTCGGCTCGTTTATCCATCGACCAGTTCAACCTTGAAGCAAGCAAATCGGCCAGAACCGTCACCCGATCAGTATGCCCTCGAGTATACGGATCACGGGCTTCAATGGCGTTGGCCAGGGCTTTAATGGCTTTGAGATACGATGATTGCAGGTATTCATATAAGCGATTATTTTCAATTGCTGAAGCGACCTTGGCCGCAATAATCGACAACAGATGCAATTGCCCCGGTTTAAGAGGCATAAATTTTTCTTCATGGGCGACATTTAAAAGGCCGATAGCCTTACCCCGGGACATTAACGGATATGCCGCCAGCGTCCGAATCGATTTTTCTTTCTTTATGATTTCCTCACAACTCGATTGCACATCAGTCTTATCCAGGGCGGCGGCGCATAACTTGTGATTTCCGTTTAAAAAGGCATCCATCTGTTCATCAATCGAACTGCCTCTTATGATATAAGGGATAGGAACTTGCTCCTCACTATCGCGAACCAGCACTGAGACGGCGCCCACTCCGATTACGGTTTTGGCAGTGTCAGCCGCCATATCCAGTATCGATTGAAGACTGGTTGATGATCCGATGGCTTCTGACAATTTATGCAAAGCCAATTGCTCTTTTAGATGAACGTTTTCGCGGGCAAGAGCCTGGTGCCGTAACCCTCGCACAACGGCGCTTTTTAGAGTTTCCAGCTTAAATGGTTTGACCAGGTAATCATATGCCCCTTTTTTCAGCACCGAAATAGCGTTATTGACGGTCGGATGCGCTGTCATAAGAATCAGGATACAATCGGGATGTTCTCGAAACGCCGTCTCCAGAATATCCACGCCGGAAAATTCGCCCATAACCAAATCAGTCAATACAAGATCAACGTGATTTTTCTCCAGATAAGTTAAGGCCTTACCGGGATCAGAAAATGATTTTACCCGGTATGCTTCATTAGATGACAAAGCTTCCTTAACGATATTGCAAATATACGTTTCATCATCAATGACTATTATGCTGTATTTTTCATTTCGGTTAGTCATCATGAGTGCTTTCCAATCAAAAATCGGAAAGTCGGGAAATTAATTAATACTTTCAGGAAGAAATGATGAAATTAGGTACAAAACCGGAAATTATCTATTGCAAAACTTCATGAGCACGATAGGAGGATCTTACCAGAGGGCCGGAAATAACCTTTTCAATACCCGAATTTTCAGCCTGAATCGCAAATTGCGAAAATTCTTCGGGGGTATAATATTTGCGTACAGGGGCATGCTGTTTCGAAGGTGAAAGGTATTGACCAATAGTTAATACTTTGACTTTAATAGCGGCCAGATCGGCGAAAAGTTCATTGAGCTCCGAAACCGTTTCTCCAAGTCCAACCATAATGCCGGACTTGACCAATATTATCGGATAATTGATTATAACATATTCCAATACTCTCAATGATCGTTTATATTCTGACTGCGGTCGGGCTTCGGGATATAGGCGAGGTATGGTTTCGACGTTATGATTGAAAACCGTCGGCCGTTCGCTTAATGCCAGATCAATCAATTCCGGACGAGCATGAAAATCCGGAGTTAAAATTTCTGTAGTCGCCTGAGGTAATCTTCTTTTAATCTCGGCAACTGTCCGGGCAAATTGTCGCGAACCCTGGTCAGGTAAGTCATCCCGGGTAACCGAAGTCAAGACAACATGAGATAAATCCAAATATTCGACCATTTCAGCAACCTTGACAGGTTCGGTCGGATCAAGAGGATTGGGCTTGCCGCTGGCAATATCACAAAATCGACAATTACGAGTACATTTCGGTCCCAATAGAAGAAACGACGCCGTACCGGCGTTGAAACATTCCCCTCGATTGGGGCAATTTGCTTCCTCGCAAACGGTATGCAGAGTCAAACCCCGCAACCGTTTTCTGACATCGTGATATTTATCTCCGCCAAAAGCGGTCACTTTGAACCACGGAGGCCGTCTTAAATTATTCTTTGTCATATTCATCTTAAGTTTCGAAAATTGCCAATACTAATATACGCAGCTAATTCTAATTTTAAACCACAATCTTTCATTAAGTTATGCTTTTCCCTTTCGATATTTATAATAACAGTCAACATTGCAATCTGTCGTTTTTTGGAGATTTTATGAAATTCAGCTTCCGTTCAAAAGTCATAGGAATTTTCATATCATTTTTGCTATTGTTTACAATATCAAGCCATGGAAAAGAGGCTTCGCGAGTTAAATCTCTCGAAAATATCAAACCCAAATCAATCCTGCCAAAAGGCGCTTCAACTTCCATAAGCGCATTGGACACTTGCGCCGTATATGAAGGCGGAGACCCAGCCTGGCTCGTTTATCCCTGGGTTGAGGGTAATGAATTATTCAAAGTCTACCAGAATCCATCGGCCACTTGTACCAATCCATACCCCTTTTCAATCAATCAAGTCCATCTAATACTATATTGTGTTGACATTGGAATCCTTCATCTCTCCGCTGATATCGAAGCGGTTGATAATTCCGTTCCCGGCTGTCCCCATCCGGGAGAGATGCTTGATATAACTCCTCTTTATCAATATGTGATCCCCGCCGAAGATTTGTATTTTATCACCGTTCCTCTCGATAGTCCGGTAGTTGTCGAAGGACCCTTTTTTGTTGGTTTATATATTGCCTTTTCCGGCAATCCGCAGATAGCGGCCATTGTTACCGACGACACGCCCGTTGGCTGCGTCTCATATAATGACTGGGGATATGGTTATGTTGACCTTGATACGGTTTATACCAATCCCGATGGTACCGGTCCGATAAAAACATTTCCGGGACGAATGATTCTATATTCCAGCGGTTTTCCCGGAGGAAATTCCGGAGGCGGCACCGATCCGCCCCCGGTCGCAGAATTTATTTCTCCGCAGCCAAACGATGATGTTGGTTCCGGCGTTGACCTCTGGGTCAATGATATCTCAGGATCTTCAATAATTGCCCGCGCTGACTTTTATTATCAACAAACCGGCTCGTGGATTTATCTTGCTACCGATAAGGATGACGATCCACCGTTGAGAAACGGAATTATTTCTTCCGGCTTGGGTAACGGGCTCTCATATTATTGGAATACCACCGACCTGCCAGAGGAAGATTATCAGGTCAGGGCAGTTTTAACAGATACTCTTGGCCAGGCGGATACAGCTCAGATTACGATCCATATCGATCCGACCCCGCCTATTCCGAATTTCATAAATCCCCTTATGGGGCATAATGTATCAGGTAACATTGATGTTGAGCTTACCTGTCCCGACGAAAATTTAAGTTATATGACTTTTTCGGGAAGAAGCAAACCGATCGATAACACCCTGGCGATTCCGATTATTAATCAAAATCTCGGCGGTGATACCAACGGCAATCAATTCGACGGTAATTCTTCAGCATCCGGTGAATTTGGCGATTTCTGTTCCGGCCCTGCGGTGGCCGCAATGGCGCTGAAGTATTGGTCCCATCAAGGATATTCAGATATTACTCGGGAGGGTTTTACAGATTTAACTGACGACCAGTTAATGCAACGATTATTCTCCGCCATGCGCGTTGAAGAAAATATGGGAACCTATGACGGAGAATTCATCGCCGGAATAAACGAATATATTTTATCTCACGGCGGAGGATTTTCGGTCAAGGCAAATCGTAATCCCGGCATCGCCGATATTTATGATTGGGGCTTGAACAATGAATATACGACCATGCTGGGTTTGTCGGGTAATCCCGGGTTGTGGTTGATACTGGCCGGTAACAAAGGCGTTGCTCGTCATAATGAAGACCATACACTGACTTTGATTGACCCGGTTACTGCGACGATTTCGGATTATACCATTCACGAACTATATGGAATCCTCACTCTGAACTATAATTCAATTTGGTACGAAGTTGATATTATCGTCAGCCTGTATCCTGATGACTGGAACCTCCCCCGAAACGGTTATGGTTATGACGGTAATGATTCCGACGGTTGGGGAATGGTCTGGAATACTTCAACTCTGGAACCGAATAAACTGCATTTCCTGACAGCTCAGGCGACAGATACTGATAACAATTCATGGATTACATCGGTACCGGTTAGAAATGACGGGGCTCAAAGTTACATCCCGGGAGATGTAAATGATGATGGTTTTGTCAATCCGGGTGATCTAATCTATCTGATAAATTATGTCTATCTGCATTCGGCTCCTCCACCCGCCGGAAATGAAGCCGCCAATATCAACGGCGATTCAACCATTGATCTGGCTGACGTAATTTACCTTTATAATTATCTCTTTCTGGGTGGACCAACGCCGAAATAAAATGAGACTGAAAATTGAATATAAAAAACCCGGTCAATTTTCTGACCGGATTTATTTTTTGGGTTAAGCCTTCCGAGGGGCTGCGGCTCGAATCGCTCGTTCGGCCACTTCCTTATTAATGCCGCAGATTTCAATGATTTTATCTACCGCCTTATCCAGTTCTTCAATCCATTTTTTCCCCGGATATCTGGCGACCAGATCATCAGTCAATTCATCAGCGATTGCCGCAATCCAACCGGCATATTTTCTTCTCTTTTCAACTTTAAGCATTGGAATCAAATATTTTTTGGCCACATAAGATATAATGATGCCGGCCAGCGCCCATATTCCGCCGGCAAGAGCCAATAAATTATCGCCTATAAATCCGGTTATGCTTGAAAATATTGACATAAATCCTCTCTTTCTTTTACCAGTTTATTTGCCAGTTGTCGTCATCCGGTACAATTATCGTCTTTTTCAGGATAGTTCCGGCCGGATAACTGGCTGAAATCATGTATTGCGAACCCGCCGGGTTCATATTTGCAGACGGAATCAAATCGAGATAAAAATAACCGTTCGAATTTGTCGTCGTGGATTTTTTGTAGGGACTAATGATCAAGTTATCCTTTCGAATATCATTGCCGACTAAAGCCGCCGTCACCTCAACATTTTCTATGGGTTGGCCGTCCACCGAATAAAAATAACCGTACACGCGGCATAAATCAGGTGACGCGGGAGCACCCGGATCAAATTGATACCCCATAAGGCTGTCAGTCTGAGATCCGGAAATAGATATCGTATCATAAGCGTTAAACATATATCCCGGCGCCAGGCAGGAAACGACATAATCTCCCGAATTTAGATTAACCTGTAAACTGCCCTGCTGACCGGTCAATCCCACTGCCGACAATGACGATAAATCGACATTGAATATCGACATTCTAACATTGGAAACAATCATGCTATTGGCGGTATCATAAGCAATTAGCGTTACCGGGTAGCTGCCGGCTCCAATGGGTGATTTATCTGACCAGGTCTTTGCCGAATCCCCGAATGATCCCGCTACCCAGGCGCTATCGATGTCGTATCCCCAAAAAGTCTGAGCTATCTCAGATCGAGTTTCGGAATCAAGATTATTTCCGCTTTCAGAAGTTATCGAAATTCCATGACCATCAGTGCCCCGGCCAAGAATCCTGATAGCGTCTCCACCATTTCCTGTTCCTCCATCTACTTGAATTCCGTGAACATTGGTCTGATCGCCGGCGCTAAGCCATACGGCATCATCACGAGGTGCTTTTACACGTAATCCGCTTGCCAACTCACTGGCGTTGGCTTCATCACCGCCGAGTAAATACATTCCTGCTCCGGAATCCTGAGCCTCGGCATAAAACCCGGATTTTTCTTTCGAACCATAAATGGCTATGCCATGCCCGTCATACGTCCAGGCTGTGATACCATTGCCCGATGTTGTCCCGCCCCGGAAATATGCCGCGTCGCCGGTTGTACCGCCGAATACTTTTAATCCTATACCAGTTCCTGAGCCGGTGAATGTCACGGCATCTTCGTTATTATGTCCGGTTACAGTAATTGTTCTCAATTGCAAAGTTGTATCAGCGTTCATGGCCGCAATTACAGCCCCCTGAACCGTCGCAGAATCGAGTCCGGATGCGGCCCCCTGCACATAAGTCTTATTATTCAGAGAATCACCCATAGTTCCGGCCGTGAATGCCGTATTGAAAGCCTTATTCCAGGTTGAATCGGAAATGGCCGTCATGTCGGCATCGGATATACTTACTTCGCCTCCTTGCGTTATCCAATATCCCATATTGGGTTCTGTCTTATGTCCGGTTGTGTCTTCATCCCAGATATCATCAACCAATTCCACTCTCAAGCTGGCATCCAGTTCGTTACCGGTCGTCACTGATGTTGATATTGCGTCACCGGATGTACTACCACCAATAAATTGCACTCCCGCACCAGTTGCGCCACCCCTCGCATAAAGTCCGGGGGCGGCTCCGTAGCCCTGAAGGTAAAGGCTGGCATGATTAGTCCCGCTTTGAACATAACCATAGATAGCATTCCCGTTATTGCCTTCAATAACAATTCCGTGTCCATCATTATTATCAATCGTTACCGAACCGCTTGCCCCATTTGTCCCAATGACAGCCAACCTGCCAAGCGACAATACCTGTCCGCCCGTCCCATCAAGCATGGTTTCCAAATTATTCGCAGCAGTAGCGTCCCCGGAAATCTGGCTTATATTAACGTCCGTAGCGGTAATGAGATATTGAGCCGTATCTCGAACCGCCAGAGAATTCACGGCGGCATTGGTCGCTGAATCCTCGGCCGCGCTCAAGTATTGTTCCAGGGAATCATTGATTATTTGAACCGTCCCGAAGGAAAATGTCGGGATATCATTATAAAAAGTGGATACCTGAATGCCGAGCGTATAATGCCCTCCCGCGCCATCTATATCCTGAATCTGGTCAACGAGCCAGTATTTCACTTGCCCATATTGGTTGCTTGTGTCAATGCTTATGTCCGAAAATGGAGCAGTGGTACTGCGCGCGTTATACGCCGTCACATTCCCATTATCGGCAAAGGTAACAATATGTACCGAATCAGGTGTGCGAGGTATTCCATATAAGGAATCCAGAGCCAGGTGTACCGGCATGGATATAAACTCACTCACCTTTTTAATTCCCAGGAAATCACACCACCCCACCTTGAACGGCAGCAGGGTTAAAAGCATCAGCAATAAAA
This sequence comes from Candidatus Zixiibacteriota bacterium, assembly GCA_036480375.1. Taxonomy (NCBI): domain Bacteria; kingdom Pseudomonadati; phylum Candidatus Zixiibacteriota; species Candidatus Zixiibacteriota bacterium. Next base: position 259,915 of record JAZGGI010000028.1, on the reverse strand, counting down.
ATATCTTCTTCATTATTATCGACCTCCGGTTAATACTTTTCTTCTGCGTGATGTAGTACTCGGCGGTTCCTCGGCGTCACTATGCCAGACAATCAATTCGGGTGCCCTGCCCGTGCCCGATTCTTCAGTAGAGCTAATCATCATTGCGCCACCCTTATATTCGGTCTGCATCATCAATCCATAATTTGTACTTGTTCCGTCAATCCAATCCTCGACCACTTCAGCAAGACCGCCATCAGCCAGACTCTTTATTCCGATTTCCTGAAAATAACCAAAGTCCCCCATATCAGTTAAACTGTCACACCATTCGCCACCGCATAACGAATAATCGCCACCGCCCGTTGACCAGGCTGTGCCGGTTATCCTGTCATTCCATGTTGCTTGAGTTTCAATCCACGTTGCAGTCATGGGTGCCACATATACTTGGCTGTCATTATGATTAGGAGTAACCCGAAACAGGTCTAAATAGCATGAGTCAACCTGTTGGTCAGAACCTATAACAGATATATCAATATACATCAAACCATTTAATTGAAGTAACTCGCTTTCCGTTAAATTAATCACATTGCCCGTACCATTATTATCATCAGCGTCATTCATCTCAAGAAAACAATCGTCAATATCGTCTTTATCAAGTGTCGTCTCCGTGTTATGCCAGATTACTTCTGTTGGATTATCTTCGTGGAATTGCCTAACGTCCGACATCATCATGTACTCGATGCAGTAAATCTTCCCGGCGAGCTTGACCCATCTTTGCAATACTTGAATATCTGTATGAACCGTATCATGCCATAATCTCTGTTGACTGATTTCAAAAACAAAATCCTTCAGTTTCTTCAGCACTCGCTTTGGGACGTTCCCAATCCCAATATCAGCATTGTCCACGCCCGTCAATGAATACTCATTCACATTCCCTAATGCGATGGTGGATGAGTCGGCCCGTTGATTATATAGCGTCACCGCCGAATCGAGAAAAGCGGGCTTAAACATTACCGCATGGGGAACCGCCCCGTTACGTTTAGTAATCCGATAGTTGACGCCGGGGAAAATATTATTCCACGATAGAATATTCCCGTTTACTGTCGGAGTTGGCCATGTTGTTGATGGGAATATATCAACCCAATCCCATGTATCGGTCTTGAGCCAGATTAATTTTTTCGGTATCTGCGTAACGGTATAAGTATTGCCTTTATATTTGAGCGTGACAACCGATTGCCCTTTATCCGTAACTTCGCTTTGCAATATCGCCCGATAATTTGTAAACAGCGTATCGCCGTCGCTTATCCAGTCATTTTCAATCTCCGCCCAGGATGAATCGGGCTTCATGTAATTATGGAATATCCCGCCGAATTGAGATTGGTATTTTCCTTCAGACAATTCCCATTTATTATAGCCGACAGGCGTTTGCCCCATGCAAACAGACGAAAGCATAAATATCAGGATGATAAACCGCATTAGGATTCCCCCTGATTTATCCACCTGAAATAGTGTAAATGTCTATTCACTGCCAAGTTCCTCCTGTCGTATTTTTTCGATAATTTCCCAAAATTTCGCTTCGGCATTATTATCCGAAGAAAGCTTTCTTTGAATTTCCAGTATTTTCAAAAAATCACCTACTTTCAGGCTGATTTTTCCTTCCTCAATCTGATCGACAATTGTGTTCTTCAGGAAGTTCAATAATTCCTTATCCGAGGAAAACCGCCTCTTTTTTTTCCGGCCCATATTTCAATTTATGCTCCGATTTCAAAAATTAATAAGTCTACGAGGGCTGGAGCCGAATCTTCATCGTTCCGCACGATTGTGAATCCGGAATCGCCCGACACGTTTTTGATAAACGCCCCCTGTGATGATCGCGGAATGATTACAATAGCCGGTTTCTTTATCGCAGCTGGCAGTGAGTTGCCTCGATTATCGATTAAATTTGAGAATGTGATTTCTTGCTGCTGCCCGCCCAGCGATATTTTCCAAAATCCGATCCGTTTATCGGAGCCGACAACTTCCAGCGCCGCAATAAAAAATTCGGCGTCATTATCAACTCCCCATACGGATAAATTCTCTATAAGCCACGCCCGGCGGCCTCGTAAATAGGCAAGCGTCGTACTCATCTCAATTCTCCCTTAAGTCAATTTTGGTGTATGTAAAAGTGGGCTCTCGGGGCGAAACCAATTCAACAGCCTCATTGCTGTTTCCCTATACGAGGCCGAAAGTTCCAGCCACAATCTGGCATCTTTGGTGCTACTCGATGCCCCCGCCTGAGCAAAGCCGATCGAATTACGGCACAGGAGCGAAAGGGATAAGTATGTCGCGGCCGTTTGGAGCGCCGGGTCCACCGATTCTTTGAATGAATCGTCAATCAATAATCCAATTTCAGCCTCGGCCTCCAAAATACATTGATTTACTTCTTCATCCGAAAATTCGGTTGCCCCCAACTGATAATCAATAAGGAGTTCCTGGCCATCTTCGATGCTGCCTGAAGCCAGCCTATTGACGTGACCTCGCGTGTAATCAATTGTGTAATCAATGTTCTTTTGATAGGCATGATAAAACAAATACCAAATCGATACGGTGCTTCCCGATGAAATTGACCCGCCCTCAATACGTCGTACCGTACCGTTGAGATAGTCGATCGAAAAATCGATATTTTCCTGATAAACGGTTGTGAGCGAACTATCATTGGCGCACACAACCGTTCCGGCCGCAACCATTTGATTTGACAAAGAAACCGGATCATCATTCAATGTTATATTTTCTTGAGTGGGAACGCTGCTTTCAATCGCCTTGATAGCCTCCGATGATGTTACAATATGCGAATGAGGCAAACTTACATGATTATCCGATACCAATCTGATTGCAAAATTCCTGATCTCGCTTTGTCCCAGATTTAATCGATATAAATGCTTGCGCACTGTGCTGATGCTGGTAAGACTCATATTAATCCTTTACCGAAACCGCTCCCAAATCGGACGCCGCCGTTATTTGACTACCAATCGGTGCGGTTGTATATGCCGTGGTTACCGTCGCTGCCACCCAATACATGGCCGCGCCGTTAAGTATTTTTTTCTGCCAATCATCAGGGATAGACGAATAATCCGCCCATAATAAAACGTCATGATTCGTCGTTGTGAAATGCCAGGCGCCTGATGATGGTGTGAACGATTGCCAGGTTTGACCGGTAAAATACCGCCAAAGAACTTCGCCCCCCTCGCCGGCAGTCGACAATATTAAATTCAAAGCATGAAACGGCCTGTCCATTCCAAAAAATATCGAATCGCCCGAATCGACCATCATCGCTCCGGTGCCCGAATGAAGAATATCCGCGCTATCGGCTGACGATCCCGCGGATGTCAAATCCTCGATAGAACCGGCCGATTCGTCATATAACAGCAGACTCTGAAAAAACGATTTTCGTGAATCAAGAATGGCAGGCGTAGAAAAAGAATCTTCTTCCTTTTTGGTATAATAAACAACATCCATATTACTCCCTACACTGCGGGAGTAAGTAACAAATGGTATACCTCCCTGGTATGTTACCGATGGATTCGAAACCGTATTGGATTCGAGCGACATCTCTCCCGACCAGACCGAACCGGAATACTCACGAAACATCAATCCGCTCGAGGTCGCGTATGCGGTTCCGATACGTCCATCGGGATTGACGGCAGTATCAAAATTCTCACTAAACCCTGAGCCGGTTGCCAGTGATACCGCACTCTCCCAGGTCGATCCGCTAACCGACCGCCGGCGATAACCAAAGCCTGTTCCCCCTTCGGTATAAAATGTATAAACAAACCCCTGAGATTCCAATAATTGTCCAAAAGCCGAAGCCGCCCCCGAAGTCAAGGTATCTCCCGGATCGGATACAGTGCCCCAACTCGACCCATCATCTGTTGATTTTTTATAATTTATATATTTGTTTCCCCCTGATTCCCTTGTAAATGCGATACCAATCTCATCTGAAGTCAATTTCAAGAGCGAGGGGTAATAATTATCATCCGCGTTATACACTATAACAGGTGATCCAACCGACCAAACTCCACCGCTAAATGTTAGCTTTACGAATCCAAGATTGTTACTCGTTCCGATTGTATATGCAAAATAAATATTGCCGTCGGAATCCATCTCGGCGTCAAAAGGCATATCTGCCGAATCAGTCACAATCGTTGTCGGAGACGAAATGTTTGTGTACGGGGGATCCGCAGAAACTAACACTATATTTGATGAAGACGAGGCATATAATATGGCCAGACGATTGGCGTATTGACCGCTGGTTACGCGGAAACACTTTCTCCCGGTTGAAATCCCCAGCGGATTCGTAGCGCTGCTGTTGGCAATATACTTGTCCATTTATTCCTCAATCATAGCCCGATCCGTACGGACCGGGCTAATAGGTTTAGTTTAGAAATTATAATCGAGCACCGATGACGATTCGTTGACTACTTTGGCGTACGATACTGATTCGGAAATGACCGCTTCCTCAAACTTCTGATCGATAATTTTATCAAATTCGACCATCAGCGGCTGACTGATAACTTCCTCAACCGCGAAACGTGAATCAAGGCCGAGAACCTTGTCGGTCGCGACATCATCACTGCGCACCAATGTTGCTCCCAGGGGAGTAAACAATTCACCCGTCCGACGAAAACGATATCCGGCCAGCGGATCTTTGAATTCATCCAGGGCCAGAATAGTTTTGAGCGTATCGATGTGACAGATGATATGATTCATTTCAAACGGCGCGAATTCCGCCCACAATTTAACCAGATCCGCGTATGCCAGAGTTCCTGATGAAGCCGAATTAATAGTATTGGCCGCGTTGTCATTCCCGTCGCCGTTGACGATGGTATCGACTATTAGAGCAATCTTATCGGTTTGTAGTCTAAATCCGATATACCATAACAATACCTTGAACTGGGAAGTACTGCGATGCCGCAGGGTTTTGTACGAGGTTTTAAGAGCCAGGCCGTAATCCATAACGTTTATGGAATGCTTCTGCTCATTAACGGTCAGTGATGGAATCTCGGCCCCCTCTCCCACCGGACGCAGCGAAAACTTAGTCGTATCCGATGTATCGATATAAAACGGCGTATAGCGGTTACTGTTGATAACCGTACTACCGGAAATCAATCGATCCAGCTCAGGGCGCATCATCTGTCCCTTGCGAACTTCGCGAAGGATAAACTCGGGAAGCAGCGCCGGTGCGTTTTTATAAAACAAATCCACCGTACTACTGTTTTTGCCGCCGATTTTGATACCGCTTAACGCCAACTGTCGTTCAAAGGCGTCCAGAGGACATCCGTACTGTGACGGATCATAATCTTCCGTTTCCAGTAAATCACTCAAAGTTACACCGCGTGATTGCGCCTCAAGATATGTATCACGGGACACCTCGATTTCCGACGCACGCGAAAGATCAATTGGACCGGTTTTTTCGGGTTCGGCTTCGGCCATCTCCAAAAAACCGGTACCGGCCTGACCTGCGAAAAATCTATCCAGATTCATTTTCATTTCCTCCTAATTGAGAATTAAGGTACAGGATGTAGAACCGCTGACTGCGATAACCGTACCACGGTCAATATTACCGCCGGCCGGATCATCAGCCGCCAGAACCGGCGCCTGCTTGACAGTACCTGCCGTTCCGCCAACAACTCGATTACCCACGCTCGGTACCGTAGCGGATACGGCCAGAGTGCAAATACCGCCGATTTGCACGGTCGCCAAACGATCGCCGTCGTTGTCGGTTAGAGTCAGAGCCACCAGCTTTCCCAATAAAATCGAACCGGCCGATGTCTGGCCCGCTTCATAATTTCCGGTAAGACTTACCGGCTCTCCGATATTGGCGTCTTTTAAATCATCGACACTGCTGGTTTGATGGATATTAAAAGTTGCGTATACCGGATTAATCGCTTCTAAATTTTGAGCGCGTATAGTCACAAGCTCTCCTTTCGTTACTTAGACTGGCCTGTTTCGTAAAACTCCAGCCGGGGAAAACTTCCCTCATCCAATTTTAAGATTTATATTGAGCGAACTCCGCGCCGTGTCGGGCGCGTGAAATAGACAGTCTTGAATTGTTACTTATGTTTCGCCGCAATTGTGATGCCTGATTTTCATACTCTCTAATCAGCGTCGCCATCGTGCAATCATTTAATTCGTCAAAATCACCCTGAGATGACTGGCTATGCAAAAAACTGCGAGCCCGACGAAACGCGCAAATACGATCAATTAACCATTTTCGTGACAAATCATTGTCATTCTTATTCCGCGAATAATCCTTAAGATGTGATGCGACAAATCCCAATTCATCATGTAACTTATCAAAATCTATTTTTTCAATTCTTGGAGTTGATTTATCACCATCCCTAAGTTGCCTGTCAGTAGTATTCGTTAGCTGTTTCAGTGTGTTCAATAGCGATTGACAGATAGTCTCAATATTATTTTCCGGCATTTTCAGCCCTTTCACTTGATCGCTGCATCTCAACAGCCAGTTCATTTAATTTTCTTTCGAGGCGTTGATGCAGATTGAAAATTTCCTGTTTCGATATAAGCGCCTCTTCCAGCTTTACCTCAATTCTTGTAAGTTTTTTGTCGAGCATATCCACTTCGCTTCGTTCTGCCTTACTGACCAAAGCCATCTTCAGACTATTAATCGTGGATAGATGCGTCCCCAGGAGATATCCCAGTGTTATCAATATCATCAAAATTGATTGAAAAGATTTAACGCGAGACCAAATTATCTGGTTCATCTTCGTAACCTCTCCTTTTTTTTATTGACATAATGGCAATAATTCCGCTTTACTAAAATCAAAAGGAATCATGTTATGAAAAATCCCATACTCATCATCCTTGTGATCTCATTTTCGATAATCAGTTTTGGATGTAATAAATCCTCAGAAAAACCCGTAGCCGTAACATACCCGTATGGGGCTGATTTGCTTGGCCTCAATCGGGACCACCAGCTTCGTTATGTCATTTTTGACAGCCTGGTAACATTCTATCCCGACTATTCCGTTGATGTTGACACAACATTTTTAAATATTGATATCATATCCGGCCAAAACAACCAGGTTCAGCTTGCCGTTAACGATACCGCCCGGGACTTGCTGACTATTGATAACATCGGTGTTCTGCATTCCGGTCAGATTCGGCTCGACGCAACGCCGCCTGATACATTATTCTTCGTGCCCACTCCTGTTATTCTCCCCCGTTCCTATTCAATTGGTTCGACTCTATATATAACGACTCCGCCGTTCGTAACAGATACTGGCGAAATTCGAACCTCATTCCTCAATCTGAATTATGGCTTTTTTACTGAACGTACTTTTATTGAACGAAGCGAAGTCATCCTCCCCACCAGTTCCTATAACGCTTATCACTTTCGCTCGCATATTTTCTTAAACGAACTTTCTACCGATACCCTTATGACCGTTGACGAATACTATGCTGATAACGTCGGCCTGGTGATGCTCGCTTCAAAAGCGGCCGCAACCCAGCGTCTTATAATTCTTCTCGCTGATAATTAACGCTGCCGCCGTAAAACAAATATCTTTCTTCTCCGTCAATAAGAACCGGCCGTAGCCATAATGTCTGGCAATCCCCGAACAACCTGGTTTTATCCGCCAATTTCAAACGAATTAGCTTCCCGGCCGCGGTCACCGAACTCAAACGGATCTCTTCGCCCCGTATATTTTCCTTATTAGCTGCCCGAGTAATCTTTAAGTCAGCGATAAATTTTCGCTTTTGATTGAGCAGCCTTTGCGAGTAATAATAAATTAAAGCCCGGTAAATATTATTGCCGGATATAAATTCGACCATCATTTGCTTATCATTCTGACAGGCATACATGACGGTTTCCTGATTTTTATCATAGTGCGAAACATCAATTCGATCCGCACCCATTCCAACCAGGATATCCACTACCTGATACTTGTCAGATTTATTTTTAGAATTCCCATTTCTCTCGGATAATAAAAGAACCGTACCAGGATTGATACCATCATGCACGGGTATTTTTATCTGAAGCGTCGTATCCCGATCATGAATCAAACTCACTCCGCAAGTCACTTGTGACTTACTTCTTTTGTCAACCGATTTCACTTCCCCTGCGATCAAATTACTCCCATTGGTTAAGAATCGTGAGAGACCTTTTGCGTCATCTTCCGTGAGTATTTCGAGACCGAAATTAAATCGGGTTGATTTATCCTTCATGAGGTTTTTTGATAATTCGTCTTGAGTAATCAGGACAGGATTGAAAATTTCAATTTCAGGATATTTATTAAAAATTCCGGATAACCTCTCCAAACGAGACGCGTAATCCTTCTTCGTAAAGGACTCGCCTTCGTGTTCCAGCAGATCACAAAACCGAATTTTTAAGCGATGCAATTGCCGTTCCGATTCCAAAAGCTGTGCCAATCCGTAACCGCTTAATCGGTCTTTGCCGCGGGTGGCATACAAAAGAGTGTCAATAATAAATGATTTCCCCGGCACCCGCTTTACAACAGCATTCAAATGGTCCCGGATATTTTCCGACAGCAAAACCGGTGACTCATAATCGATTTTTTTGTTTTGCTTTTTAATTCTGATTAATAATCCCGGCTGATACGGACATATCCAAAATTTCTGACCATTGGGAATCGTCGAAGTGTTCGGATTCAGGCAAACCAGGCGTGAGCGCGAAAGGCCGATTTTATAATCTGATACATCCTCAATTTCTGTTTTAGAAAATAACAGTACTTTTTCCTTATCCTTCTCCAGCAATTTGTCCGTAATCCGTGTATCCGGGATTGCGCCTCTGAAAACCAGGGATGTTTCAAGTATTTTTTCAATTTTACGATACCAGAAGTGTGTAATTGCCCGGCCCCCTTCGGGCAAATCATATTCTTCAAACGGCACATGATGGCATTGCCGAATATCCTTACCGCAAATGCTGCATTCGGGCAGAGAAAACAAAAAGCTTATTGAGCATTCCTTGTAAATACCGCCATCTATATTATTCTTGAAGTCAACGGCGCCCTCACTGTCCTTTATCCAATAGAAATAAGTCTTGACCCATTGCCGCCCGTCAACTGTTACTTTTTCAGCCTTGAAATTCCGCGCCACCGGCAAACTATCACGGCGATGCCCAATCATCACCGGCGCGTCAATAATCAATTCTGTCAAAGCATCAAGCTCATTTTCGCCAAACCGTCCCCCTTGACTATTAATATTATCCGAAACGATATACATGGCCCGGATATAAACATCTTTTTCTAGAATTGGTCGGGGTGGTTTAATTCGCTGATTGATTTCGTCAACCAACGATTGATCGTATGTTTCGCTCTTTTCGGCCAGCTTGGCTGTCAGCCGTCCTGATAATTTAGCCATTCAACCTCCAGCTTTTTAATTAAGCCGGAGGTTTCATAATCTGCGGTAATTTGCCGTTAATATCGTCCGAGTTTAACATTAGTTTGCAAACTAATTCCGGACATATTGCCAATTATCAATCATGGTTTTGGATTTTGTTATACGTTAAGCGGTTAGCGCTGTTCAAATTTTGAACACCAATCAGGCACATGCATTGCACTGCCATATACAAACGCCAAACGGAGACGGGTATCATGGTCACATACAAAAAAAGAAAAAAATCATACGCCTGGTTGGCCGGACTAATCGTCTTTATCCTGGGAATGATAATCACCTTTGCCGACGTATACAGTTTGTAAAATCAACAATTCTTAAATTATAAATCAGCGCTCCGACCGCCCCTGCCCTGGGGCGGTTTTTTATATGGTTGAAACCCTGACCGGAACCGGACCGCTGGTTGGGAATAAAATCCGATTTCTCTTGGGCCATACGGCCAGTGCCATAGCCATCACGGCGTCATATTTGTTATTATTTTCCCACGTTATCTCCCGCATCTCATCTTCCAGACTCCACCGGATTCCTTTTTCTTCATATTGAACAATATCACAATACCTTATTTCCTTGCGATTATGAAGAAGCAACAAATTCCCCAATAGCTCCGATTTAGTCTTCGGCGTAAAAACCACTCCTTCAGGTTTTAAATCCGATAACTCGGAGATAATCACATCGCCCAACCCTGTCGCGTCAACGACTAACTTACTTTTATACTCATCCTGCCGGCGCCTGATGGCTGCTACCACATCCGACCAATCGCGATTGTTAAATCGATCAAATGCGACCAGTTTATACGGTTTATCGGTAACATCGAATGTCATCCCTGCCGTATGGGTCTGCTTGCGAGCAAGATCCCACCCCGAAATATATTTCCGTTCGGAGTTAAATGATTCAAGTTCTCCTGACGTCAAAGCCCGGTCGATATCTACCGAAGAGAATATCGTCCGATTGTTATCAATAAATTGCCCCGCTATATTCTGAGCCACGCGATCCGCCGGCAACTGTTTTAATCGCGCTTTCAGTGCCATCCTCGAAAGGTAAGGATTATCTCGACTATCCCCGAACTGCACATACCCTCGTTCGGAATCCTTTTGCAACTCACACATCCGCCGATAAAACCAGTTTTTACCATTAGGTGTTGAAATCAAATCCAATCGACCGTTTCTATCAGCCAGCCGCATCATGATAACATCATTTATCACATACTCCGATTCGATCTCAAATGCGGCTTCATCAAACGAAAAAAAATCATAATCATTGCCTAGCAAATAATTGCCCCGGTTTTGGGTCGTTCGTGCCGTTATAACGGCGTCATTGCCAAATATCATTATCGGATACGGCGTTCTTTTAATTGACTTCACCAATCCCGAAAATAACTGATTCGACCGCACAATTCGCACTGCGGTATTAAAAATTATATTGGCCTGATCCTGGGTTATCGACGCCGCCACAATATTATAATGACCGTCGCCGTCATTTTCCGGGGAACGAATTTTAAATAACGCGCGATGGAGAATCTTTATCGCCTGAACGTATGATTTACCCCAGCGATTACCGGTTGCCAACAGATTCTCCGGACGATTAGAGCCAAGTAACCAGGCCACCTGACCCGGGTGAGGATTTATCCCCAATACCTTTTGAGAAAAATAAACCGGGTCGCGCAGAGCCTTTCTCCAAATTATTCGACCCGGTTCAAAGAGTTTTTTACCGTTTCCGATTAAATTAACCCTGCCGCTTTTTTCGCGGCCTCGTCACGATCAATCAATCCGGCGTTAAACAAATCGATAATATAGGCCGCCTGTTTGCTTTTAGTCTCGGTTTGCTCCTTTGCCAGAGCCGAAAAACTATTATCAAATTCCCAGTCCGCCCTCAGATTAAATCCCTTCAAGGCCAATTCAATATTTGCCAGCCAGCTCATAAAATTCCTGGCCGCATATTGCGCCGAATGGACTTGGCGCATGACCAAATCATATTTAAACTGAGCCCAGTTGGTCGTAGTGTTATAGGAATATCCCAGAAGAAACGGCGCCAAATTCGTCCCGCTGCAAATTTCCTCAATCATTGCCCGATGCGTCAAATACCAGTTACTTGTGCGAACGCCACCCTGCGTCCGCGGACCGATATATTCGATCGCGACGTCATCCCAGGTTACCGGATTATCTTCCGTCTCGATATCACGAATCATCGAAACTGTTTCGTCAAAATAGCCATTGGCCCTGCGAACATACGCCTCATCACTCTCATCCTCTTTCTTTTCCGGTGGTTTTATCTTGACATGCAACCTGTGATAACCGGCATTATGCGTCGCTCGCCTCATATCATCTACCAATTGCTGTTCCACGTATGAAACGAATGATACCGCTTTTAAAATCGACTTACCATACGGATTGGATAAATCGCTATTATGACCGTAAAAAAATAAATCATTCCCTGAATATGTTCTCTCGCCTTTTTCATCCGCTGACGTAATTTTGATATCTCCTTGAGATGAAATTTTAACTTCGCTTTTGGACATATCAAAAAATCGAAAACTCTCAATTCCGGATAGATCCTGATGCAATCTAAACCGTCCCGCGACATTCCCGTCCAGAAACAACGATTGGAAAAATGCCGGCAAAATTTCGTTTTCCGACCCGCTGTGGCCGAAATTTTCCTTAATAATCCGTTTGAATAACTCCTCAATAGTCCGCTGGGCCTGACTATTTTCAATCTGCTTATTATCTTTCAATAAATGAAATTTCCCCGGAGCCGCCGCCAGACGGCTCCATGTCCAGATTACCGAACTAACCAGGGGAATTGATTCCGCCATAAAACGATACAATTTAATCCGAAATCTACTTTCCCGGTATTCCCCGGATTGAAAGCTTAAACTGTTTTTTAAAAATCTTTTGTCGGCTAACCGGCCTCTTATCGACCTGTCGCCCCGAATCGAACTAACCATAACCGGTTCTGAAACATCATTATACTTGTCTTGTTTTTCGCGCATTGAGATACCTCCGCCTGCTTTTTATTAATGGGGAACATTCGGAAATATTACAAAATTGCCTTTGAAATTGAAAAAACCGAAAAATCAAATGCAATCGCTTTTCTTGACATATTACTCCCAATCAACTAAATTCTTATAGGCCATTTTAGTAACGAAAATTGATGAGGCGCAAAAAAGAGTCACTAATTTGACAATTATTTCGTAAATTCTCAATTAAGTGATCCAAAATTGACTTTGTTGGGGCTTTAAGAACAATATATTGGTATAAGGAACAAACAATTGATAAGATTTTCAAATATGACTCGTTTAGCAACGATACTATCCATAATCGCCAGTTTATTTATCATAGCGGCATGTACTCAGGATAGCCCTGCAAGAATCCGCTATGAAATGGAAAAAATCGCCTTTCAGGCCGAAAAGATGACGGAGCAACTTAGCATTCAACCCGAACTGATAACAGTTGATGATAATTTGAGATTAAAAACCGCCCACGAAAATATCATTGCCTATTATCATCGCCATAAAACCGATGAGAATATTGTCGCCGATACAATAACTTTGCGACAAATGGCCCGAATTGCCCTCGGCTCACAACTGCATTTAGCAAGATATTATCAGACCGGAAGACAGGTCGATTCGCTAATCGCCGCGTTTAGGCGCATAGGCAATGAAATTCCAGCCCTGCCCGATGATATTGTTTCGGCCCAACTTAATCTCGCCATAGCATATAAGGGCTTCAGACAGTATGATTCGACCCTTGCTATATATGACCGAGTCCTTGAAAATTATTTCCCCCCACTTGATTACAAGCAGCGAGTAAATATAAATATCATGAATATACCGCTGGATATGATTAAAATATCGAAATCATTAAAAGATGATCGGCGGTTTGCCAGCTTTACCAACAGCGCTCTGGAATACTATGGCAGATTAAAATCGGAATTTTCGAGTAATCAGGAATTAAATCGTTCAGCCAGGATTCATACTGCTCGAGTATTTGCCCTTGCTGAAAAATGGCGTGATGCTATTGACCAGCTTTATGATATCAAAGACACTACCGGTCAACTTGATATTAACTCGGCTATCCTGATTGGCAATATTTTTAACGGCCCCCTAAACAAACTCGATAGCGCCCTGGAAATGTATCATTCTATTATCGACCGGAAATCGGATAGCGCTATTATAGGACAAATGCTTCTGGACATTGGAAAAATATATTGTTCCAAGGGTGATTATGTCGAAGGACGAAAGCACTTTGCCGATTTAAAAAGGAAATTTCCTTATAGCCCACGCCTCATGTCTCAAACTCAACTGGTTTATGCCCAGTCATTTCAAGCCGACAATGACTGGGATCGCGCCCTTCTGGAATTTCAATGGCTGCTTGACAATTACCCCTATACCGAACCGGCGTTCCAGGCCGCCCGTTTTATACCCGAATATTTCATGGCGGACGGCGATATTGAATTGGCAGATATATGGTATAAAAAAGCCCTTGAATTTTACCGGCAGGCCGCGGAAAATAAGCAGGGTCAGCCGACTGAGCTCGCCGCTTATACATATATGGCCGATATATATCGGTACACCAATCGAATTCCAGATGCTTTTGAAACTCTTGAAAGAATTCATACCCTGGCCCCAAAGTCATTAATCGGCGCCAAGGCCTTATATAACGCGGCCGCTATCGCCTATAAAGACTTGGGTGATTCAGTACGGGCCCAAAACTACCTCGACCGGCTAAATAAAGAATTCGGAACCACCGATAGCACAATTATTAACCAGGACGAAAAAACAAATATAAATATAGAATCCTTGCAATAAACGGAGGGATAAATGAAATACAATAAACTGCTCTTTTTGATTCTCGCCCTTTCCATTTTAATATCAGGAACATCTATGGCTCAATCGGACCCTGTCGGCGCGATTGATACCCTGACTCTGGTTGTCAATAAAATTGAAGACGGCAAATGGATGATCTCCGTCCAGTTGTGGAATGATGAAGAACTCGCCGCCCTGGATATACCCCTCGGATATACGGCCGGAATCGCCAAACTCGTCGTTGACAGTGTCTCTTACGCCGGAACCAGAATTGACTATTTCGCCCAAAAATATATGCAGGCCGATTCCATCGGTCAGGTCATGCACTTCGGCGGCATAGCCTATATGGGCCCGGATAAGCCGCCCCTGGAACCCGGGCAGGGCGAAATAGGGAAAGTATATATTTCGGTCATTGGCTCAAAAAAGCCGGGACCATTCGCGGTCGATACCGCTTTTTACGCCCCCAACAATCATCTCATGCTGGTTGACACCGAAGCCAAGACAATCATCCCCGCGTTGAAAATTGAAACAAAAAAATAGTCCCTTTTTAAAGCCAAACTAAAAAAGACGCCTATCAGAATGGCGTCTTTTTTTGCTAATGAACAATTACAAGGCAAATTGCTACTTAATTTTTATTGATGCCTTAGTTGTTTTTTCTGTCAACTCAGCCAACCTTTCCTGAACTTCTTCCGGAAAATCAAAATTATCGAAAGCCTTCTGTACTTTTCTTATATCAAGCAATGAATATTTATCATACAATCCGCGATCATATATCACGTCATTTATTATTCCAAATTTCCTCGAATCAGCCGATTTGGTCGGCAGCTTTTCAGTTTTTCGTATCGATATCAATACCCCCTTATCCCCACTTCCATCGATATAAATATCGCGGCCTTCATGCCCAAGCTCCAGTAATTTCTCCTTTAACCGTTTTTGGTCCTCAGAAAGGCTTTTAATTCTCGCTTCATTAGAGATATACTGATCGACCGACTTTTTCTGATTTTCCGCACCCGATAATGATAATTCAGTCTGCATCTCCCCGTCTTTAGAATTTATATCAACCTTTGCCGGACATATTGAATTATACTCGCACCAGTCACACAACCGGGTTTCATTAACCGGAAAATCATCCAGGCCAACCGCCTTCTCAATCCTCTTTATTTTCTTAATATATTCCAAGCATAAATTATCCAACTCCTCCGAACTCCTGTGCGACACCAAACTCGTATCAAATCGCACATAATGCCAGACCAGCTCGATGCCATTATTATCCGGCCACATCTCATCGACCGCAACCTGATATAAAGCCAGCTGCGTATCTGACTCAATCTCCTCCTGAGTCGGCAATCGCCCCCCGGTTTTGTAATCCTGAACCCGCAAACGCCCCGAGCTATCCCGGGATAATCGATCAATATAGCCTTGCATTTTGAACCGGCCTTCTTCATCGAGCGAAAATATGATGTTTTTCTCAAGACCAATCGTAAGTTCATCATCAAAAGGAAAATGTCTTTGATGAAACCGCCGCAATGCTTTCTCTCCCATTCTACAATAATCATCCCCCGTTAACTCCGAATCGACGATTCTAAGATTATCCGGAATCGATTCAGACCATCCTCTCTTATAAATCGCGATCAATTCCTCTTCATCAGGAACCCTTTCAGACATCACCATTCGATAACATTTTTCGAGCGTTTCATGAACCATTGTGCCCATGAACGCCTCGATTCCGGTCACTTTTTCAATAGGCGGTTTTTCAATATATTTAAACTTGTACTGGCGGGGGCAATTTTCAAAACACCCTATTCTCGAATATGAATATACAGGCACGTAACCTCCCGGATTGTGATTTATCCCATTTCAATTTCAATTATATTGTACGAATGTGAAAATTCGCGGGCAATAAAAAACCCGGATCGTTCAATGATTCCGGGGACATTTTCTTAGTTTAAAAGATCTTAAGGAAGACTTAAAAATATTCCCATCGCGAAACTCTTATATTCAATATCCTCAGCCGGCAAATTTACGCGATTAAATTTACTTTCGGCATATATACCAACCGGTAAACCCGGCAAATCATATTTCATCCCGGCGATAGCATGATAGCCAAAATAGGTAGATACTTCCGGGATAATTACGCCGTTTGCGGTCAATGATAAATCCCGAGGCCTGACATATTCAAATGCCAATGAATGCGAACCGCATCCCGCGCCGATAAATAAATCTAATGATGAAAATTCAATAGGAATAACTAACGAAGCCGTTACGGCCATATCCCTCATGCGCAAATTAATTTCATGTCCTTCCAATAAATAATCTCTCTTTTGCTGAAACAAGTCGACTCCGACTATTAAATCAAATATCTCGGGTTGCGAAAAATAAAACTGCCCTCCCGCAAGATCCTGGCGATCGAAATTTTGATCTGGAAGACGCAGTCCTGGATGTTGAAAATCATCGACAAATCCACCCTTAATTATAAAATCGGTTCCACTGTCGCTGAGACAAAAAGTGGGTAATAGCATTACTGCAGCCAGGAATATCAATCCCGTTTTCATATCTTCCTCCTCTATAGTCTATCGGAAAGACATGAAAGAAATTAACCGGATAAAAATTATGGTGTGTGAGATTTAAGATATTTCAGAAATTATCTTTCGGAAAATGTGCCATAATAATCTTTGTCATCAACCAGCTTTATAATTTCGCTGGCCAAGGAGCTATAACTATCCCGGGATATTGTGATACATTTTCGGTTATCAAAAGTATTCGAATAATTTATATCATTCAGTATTACCGGGCATCCGGCCGCATAAGCTCGTTTGATAAAATAACGATTCAAACCCCCGGAAGACAAAACTGCCAATATATCTGCCTCGGCATATATATCTCTTAAATGATTCTCATCTTCAGGTCGCGCAATATCTATTGCCGGTTTATTTTCGATAACCGCCATTCGATCCTCGCCATAGAATGTCGGACATATCAGGATAAATTCTGTCCGAGGATATTTTTGTTTTACTATCTCAAAAGCTCCGTTCACTATGGATATATTCTTCTTCAGTTCAAAATCACCATATATCATAACTCTGGGGGCAATCGATTCATTCTGCGTTTTCCTGTATTCCGCCAAATTCTTGAATTCACAAAAATGGGCAAAGGCAGTGGAGGATAAATAACTTTTGACCCGTCTGGTCTCATCGCCAATCATTACTAAATCGCTTAGACAATATAGCCATTGCGTCTTTCCGCTTTCATTATTTTGATTAAAGCAAAAATCATGATGTATGATTTTGACTCCAAATAGCCTGCACATCATAGCAGTTACAAACAGGAAAGGAAAATCCAATTTGCTTGAAAAACTGTACGTTTCAATTGTGTCAGACTGACGAGCAAGCCGAATTATCCTATAAAGATGAGAAGACAACGATATTAATTTTCTCCAAAACCACCCCGACCGGCATTCAAATCGGTAATGATCGGTATTATTTCCGTAATTTTCACCTCTCACTGATATGAAAGCGGCATAAAAAAGATAATCTGGATATACAATACACGTTCTAATATGATCTTTAACCGCCGGACAGTCGACTCGGCCCGTTTCACCTACCGCAAATCTTTCAATCAAATCGCCAATCATTGAGTTATCCTCATACATGAATTATACATAATTCTTGAAACTATAATACAATAAATAAAGGATATGAGGCAATTAGTTCATCGTGCGTATAAATTTACAAAAAAAAATCAGCCTGCAGTTATTCTGCAGGCTGATCCCCCTTTTGATTCTAATATCCTTGAGGTCCCCTCAAACCTTCCATGATATCCCCCTTTTGCAATTCAAGAGGGCAATAACTCTTGTCATTCTCTTCCCCTCACGGCCCCCTATGAGGAATTGAATTACTATTACTTAAGCAGTAAGTGTGCCAGAATGACTAAAAAGAGCGGGTGTGCGAAAAATGCTTTTTTATTTGCTGTCATACAACAACTTGTGGCGAGAAAAAAACTAATTAATCATTGAAAATAGACTTAATGAATCCCCCCGTGTCTAATGATGAAACATTAAATTGTTTCAGTCATTCTAAATTGAAACGGCTGTATCAAAAATCAAAATCGGTATACGTTGGGGTCGACAGATATCTTTCCCCGGTATCACAAATCAAAGTCACAATTGTCTTGCCCTTATTTTCCGGCCTTGACGCGACTTTTATCGCCGCGGCGACATTGGCCCCCGAAGATATTCCTGCCAGAATCCCTTCCTGCCTGACAATATTCCGAGTCGTTTCAATCGCTTCGTCATTGGTAATAGTCACTATTTCATCAATCAGATCAAGATCAACAATATCAGGCTTGAAACCGGCTCCGATACCCTGCAGAGGATGAGGTCCCTTTTCACCCTTCGATAAAAACGGCGATGCCGCAGGTTCCACAGCAATAGCCTTGAAGTCCGGGTTATGTTTTCTAATATATCTGGTCACTCCCATGATGGTACCGCCGGTACCTATACCGGTAACAATTAAATCAACCTTACCTTCGGTGTCTTCCCATATTTCAGGTCCGGTAGTCTTCTCATGAATCAATGGATTAGAAGGATTATTAAACTGTTGCAACATCACCGCGCCGGGATACTTATCTACTAACTCCTCGGCGGCTGATACCGCCCCGCTCATACCTTCCGCTCCGGGAGTCAGGACTATTTCCGCTCCGTATGCCTTGAGCAAATTCCGTCTCTCGACCGACATCGTTTCAGGCATCGTAAGAATTAGCTTGTAATCCCTGACGGCACACACAAACGCCAGGGCGATGCCGGTATTTCCGGACGTGGGCTCTATAATTACGGAACCTTTTTTAAGCAGCCCTTCTTCCTCGGCGGCATCTATCATGGCATATCCGATTCTATCCTTTACCGATGAAGCCGGGTTTTGTGATTCCATTTTGCCCAGCACCCTGGCCGGTAATCCGCCTGCTACTCTATCAAGCGCCAACAGAGGCGTTTTGCCTATTAAATCTATGACATTATCTAATATTCTCGACATAACCAATCTCCACTTAAATGTAATACATCTGTTCGTCCGAATCGGCCTTTTGCAGCAATTCCTCAATACCTGTCTGCTGCAAACTCCGGATCAACAAATCTTGAGCCGAATTCCAGTAATCGGCAACTACCATCTCTATGGGATCGTTTTCCTTTATTTCATGAGACGAGATAAAAGAAATTTGACCTTCCAACGCGATAATTATATCATAGACTTTTATACTGGAAGCCTGCTCCCCCAAAAAGTAACCTCCCAGTTTCCCTCGGTTCGAATTAATTATTCTGGCCTTTTTCAACTGAGACAATAATAATTCCAGGTACCTGACCGGAACATTCTGTGAACTGGCTATTTCCTTGGCCTGTACGGGACCCTTGCCGGCCATTTTCGCCAAATAAATGACCGCCTTCAGACCATAATGAGCTTTCGCTGAAAACATAAATCGTCCACCCCTATTTAATCATTCTCGGTTTCCCAGCTGCAAAACTAAAGAAAGAACAAATGCATACGCTTCTCGAAGGGTTGATTAAACCAGCCCTTGAAATCCAGCCGGAGACAATTCCTTTATCTGGCATATATACGCAAAGATATGGGCATTAATGTGCCATTTTATTAATTTCGGTTGAAATCATTGAACCTTTATCTGCAAAAATTTGAAATCAATAATTCTATTCAGCATTATTATTCTTTGAGGCCATACCATATCTGACGAGGTTTTTCGGCCGTTAAAGCTCCTCCTGAATAGTCACCAAGCACTCCAATCGCTTTCAGTTTTGCCGATTTTATTAATGATCCAAACTGTTCCGGGCGGTAGAGACGTACACTTTCTACATATTCATTTATTCCCCGCTGGTCTTCGACAATTATATTCTTTATAACTCTCCCTCTGGAAATTTTTCTACTTTCATAGATATGAGCTTTTCCATACGGCCCGTTTTTAATTCGCCTGGATTCATCTATGAGATTTTTCCCTAACCAGGATGGATTTGGCAAATCAATCCACCACCAGCCTCCGGATTTTAACGCCCTATGAACCCCTCTTAATACAATCCTGTCATCAACCATGGTAGGAAAATATCCAAAAGAGCTAAACCACATCGTTATGCCATCAAATTCATCTTGAAAATTAAGCTCGCGCATATCCTGATTTATCAATTTTGCCTGAATGCCTTTTTCCTTAAGCTTTTTGCGAGCGGCTCTGATTAACACCGGCGATAAATCAATTCCGGTCATACGGGCTCCCAGACGGGCAAAGGCCAAAACATGCCGGCCGGCTCCGCAGGCCACATCAAGTATCTTCTGCCCTTTTTCAAAGGGCAGTAATTTCACCGCTGCCTTGACCTGCCGGAAGGCCTCCGTGTCATTACGATGGGCGTAGAGCCATAAATAATCATCCGAAAATGACTCACGAAACCAGCTATGTTCTTTCTTTTTCAGATTTTTCTTATCATTCTTCATATTCTGCTCTTTATGGCTTGGGCTGTCATTTTATGCATTCATTAACTGATATGGTAACCATAGATAAATAAAAATCAATTATTCCTTAACCGCCATAACAATAAAAATAGCAATTTCAGCGGTATTGCTGATCAAATAGTGATTTCTGACAATCGTAAAACGTATGCGGATTTCACAATTATCTATTCATCAGAGATTAATTTCGCTGCAGGATAATCCGATATTAAAAATAGGCTCTTTATAACAATATCATTAAGAGGTACGTATGGTAAAGGAAATTAAGCGCTCCGATTGGAAGCGATTTTGCCGACGATTCAACCTTGAAAATCAATACCGCCATGCCAGGATAACACTTCGGGATATGCACCAAAATCGCGAAACTATCCCTTTAGAACCGTTCTTAGGCATCAAACCAAGCAAAAAGGGTAGATTTATCAATGGCCTTCAGCTTTATACGGCAAGCTGGGACCCCAATAATCTGGCCATTCCGGAAGTAACATTACCCGACCCGGATACTATTCAAATCGAAAAACAAAAAAACGGCTTGAGTTTGTCGCTTCATGTAAAATCTAAAAACGGTTCCGAACTGATGCTTGAGATATCCGGAGATCAGGACAGAAGCAAGGCGGGAGGGGTAGTCGAAAAAGTCGCCTACTCGCTATACCAAAATCGCGGCGCTGACAATGGCCGCGATATCGATGACTGGTTTGAAGCGGAAAATAGATTGCGGTTTACCGAAGAATCTTTGACCACTTAGCTTTATTTCCAGGCATAAATATAGCCGTATCCAATTAAATTGGGTACGGCTATGATCGAAGGTTAGGGAGTAACTGCGCTTTTCTTGACAGATTCGCGATAATACTCGTTAACTTTATCCCAGTTGATGACATTGAAAAACCCTTTCAGGTAATCCGGGCGCCTGTTTTGGTAGTTCAGGTAATAGGCATGTTCCCAAACATCTACGGCTAAGATCGGTGTCTTGCCATAACTCAAAGGAGTATCCTGATTAGCCGTCGCCATAATTTCCAGATCGCCATCCGAGACCACCAACCACGCCCAGCCGCTGCCAAACTGTCCCAGAGCGGCTTGAGTAAACTGTTCCCTGAAATGTTCAAAACTGCCAAACTTGGCGTTGATCGCCTCAGCGACTTCGCCTCTAAATTCTGCGTCCTTTTTCAAAATACTCCAGAAAAACGAATGATTGGCAACTCCGCCGCCATTATTGCGAATCCCGGTCCGAACTTTCTCCGGAATGTTATTCAAATTAACCAGCAATTCTTCCGGAGATTGTTTCGCCAGATCGGCATGATTCTCAACGATCGCATTGAGATTATTAACGTAAGTCTGGTGATGCTTGCTATGGTGAATCTCCATTGTCCGCGCGTCAATATGCGGTTCCAGCGCATCGTATGAGTACTGTAATTCCGGTAATTTATAAGCCATGTTAAACCTCCAATTTCTCCCAATTAAGCCTGCCAGGTAACCCCTGTATTAGGCAATTAAGTTATTTACGGTTTCTACAGTTATTTTATGGATTATAACAGTCCAGTTATTAAAATGTTCCCGAAAATTAGATAATTAAAGCTAACGGTAAAAGAAAAAAAGCCATTGGCCTTGACAAAATCAGACCATCATGAAATCTTTAAGAAAATGCGAGAAAAATCAACAATAGACGAACAAAAGCGTCGGGAAATAAAATCTTACCTCGAAAAAACCCTGGGCTACCCCATTCGAGATAAAAAAATCGCGGCTTTGGGCGTCAATCCCCTATATCATGACCAGCCAAAACGGCTCATCGAAGTCGGTAAATATTATTCCGATCTGGAACCAGGCTCCCCCAGCGAGCAGGTCATCGCGATTTTTGAGACGAAGTTATTTTGCGTTTGTACGGAAAGTCGCGGTTGCCTTCAAGGCCTACCCTATTTCTTTACTCGCGATACGGTTTATGAAGTAATCGAAGACAAATAAATTATTAAATAGTTGTTTCGCTGCTTATTAAGTAATTCCAATTATCTGACAATCAGTCGCACCCGGGTTCGGGACCGCCTTTAAACACATGGTTGATGATATAGACGGCATCGCCGACATTAACGTCATCATCACAATTCGCGTCCCCGGATATCAGAGGATATGGAGCCGGTCCCTGTTTAAATACATGGTTAATTAAAAATACGGCATCGCCGACATTGACATTATCATCACCATTGGCATCACCATCGATATATTCAAAATTCATCTCATACGTCCGCTCCTGCCAACTGCCTGTAATATCAGATACATAAACTGTAAAACTTATCAATCTTGGATCCTCAACCGCTCCCGAGACTAAACCCATCGAAGATAAGGTTAATCCCGTTCCGGTTAAATCTCCATACTTGTCTATCCACGTCAACTCACCCGTACCACCATCGGCATTCAACTGCTGTGAATAACTCTCTCGAATCAATCCCCCGGGAAGACTGAAGGTATGCAATGCAACCGGCTCATTGACTGTAAAATATATTGTGCCTGATGCAGTATTAAATATCTCGGTAATCGCATCCGCCAATAATCTCAACTGACCGGTAGTCGTCGGCTGACCCTCAACCGTCCCATCCGAATTTAACGTCAAGCCGGCCATACTAAAACTACTTTCACGCTCAACCCATATCCGGTTACCCAAACCCCCGGTAGCGTATAGTCGGGCAGAAAAAGGCCGGTTCTTCGTCCATTCAGGTAGTGTTTGATCCGGTATCTCAAACGGTTCAGAACTATGAAGCAATACCTTAAATCCATCCAATCCCGCTTCAACCGTCGACTCCATGCCATAATCAGTGGCCTCAAACTTCACCCGCACGGTCGAACTGAAATCCATAAATTCATTAACTATAAACGAACGACTTTGCCAACCTCCGGCTGCGTCATAGGGAAAAGGACCCAGAGTATCAACCTGAATCCATGTCTGCCCGTCATCACCGCTCACATATACATCAAATAAATCATCACGGATTATACTATTACTATACCAAACCGCATATCTTACCTCGCTATAATAACTTGACATATCAAACGAAGGTGATATCAAGGATGTGGCACCATTATCTACATCCGAATCACCAATAGCATTCCCCGTTATATAACACCAACCATTCCCGTCAAAATCCTCAATCGGATCACCATAGCTGCCATCTCCCACAGGTATCCCACGCTCCCAATCACCGGCCGTAGCATTACCCTCGACTATCCACCCTTGATCTGACGAAAAATCATCTGAAAATAATAATGATTCAAAATACAAATATGATCCCGCGTTCGCACTTGGCTCCGTTTCGCCACTTATGAGACCCGTCGCTGACTCCTGGGCTGTCACATAATATGAAATCCGGGTCCCCGCTGGATAACCATCCATCTCAACCCCATAAAGACCGGCGCTTTTCTCAGTCAATGGAATCGTAACGTAATCCCCGCCATCAATCGACCAATGCAATTCGACTGTCCCTGCCACAACTGAGCCACCATGAATACCTTCAACCTGAACTACAAAAGATGATAACTCATTGGCCGGAAACGACAATGGCAAACCCTCAGGATAGGTCACCGATATCGAACGAATCGGAATAACTAAAAAATCAGCCGAATATGCCGTCGCCAATGCTATCTTTGTCATCTTGGTCATGTAGTCAAAATCCATATGAATCGTTAAATCTTCTGGTGTATGAATGTAATCTGATAAATAGTACTCCCGCAGAAATGTAACAGTATAACCAAGCTCCCTGAAGGGCCTCTGATCTGAAAAGTAAGGACCCAGCAAATAGGCGTTAAAGTTAAATAGGGTATCGGCCAGGTACTTACACAATTCTGCAAATTTCATATCATCGCCGTGATAGAGATTTGCCTCACTCTCATTGCCTACGGCCGCAATCATATCTATATTAAGCATATACACAATCGTATCACCTCTGGCATATGCCTCGTTGGCATAATGGTAGGAACCACTCATCCCAAATTCCTCGCCATCAAATAAGATAAAGACAAAAGTGATATTTGTTTCCACATCCCTTAATACTTTGGCAATCTCCAAAACCGCAGACGTCCCCGATCCATTATCATCCGCACCCGGAGAACCTTCACCACCAGTATACCATAAGTCAGCGGCGTCAAAATGGGCGCCAACAATAATATGACAATTTGGATGTTTTATACCAGGCTTAACTGCGATAACATTGTTACAATACAAAGTATTCCCGTAACCAGCGTGAATGCATTCAAAAGGATCTAAATAAACTGAATCGTATCCAAATGAATAAAATTTATCCATTAACCATTCCTGAACAGTATCCATTGCCAATGAGCCTGCAAATCGGTTACTAAAACTTTCCAGCCTACTTGTATTTGAAAATAATGCGGCCTCATCTATCTGTCCAATTAACTCGTCCAATCCGACCGGCAGGACATAAGAATCAGTATCGTATTCAATATTCTCGATATATGAAAATACTATATTATCTCCCCGTACGGGCATCACCTCATCACCAAGTAATATTTCCAACTTCGCATCAGAAGCAATCCGATATAATCGAAACTCCCCCTCCTCATAAAGCAACTCATACCTTTCAACATTCTTGCGATCGCGACGAAGGTCAATGCCAAGTTGACTCTTAAACACGCCTGACTCGATTAACTCCAATTCTATTCCATGCGACACCATCGCTTCCGCCTGATTCCCATCCGCCAATATCAAATAACCGCGAAGAAGCATTGCTATTGCTTCAATCCCCGATGAATTCAAATATGCAGCGCTCTGTGAACTGGTTAATCTTATCCGATACAAATCATCACTAAATGATAAAGAATTAAGAAACAGTAGTATCAATAACAGAAGCACCCTGTTCTTCATACCACACCTTCTTTCATGCACCTATTTATTTTATCTAACACCCGGGTTCGGGACCGCCTTTAAACACGTGGTTGATGATATAGACGGCATCGCCGACATTAACGTCATTATCGCAATTTGCGTCCCCGGAAACCAGCGGATATGGAGCCGGTCCCTGTTTAAATACATGGTTAATTAAAAATACGGCGTCGCCAACATTGACTGCATTATCACCATTGGCGTCACCGGGAATATAAATATATACAAATTCAATCGAAAATTCCCGTTCATCATAACTTCCGGTAACATCCTCAACACGAGCGGTAAAATTAATCTCCAGAGATGACAATACAATACCTGATAATATCCCATTATCGGATAAGGTTAGTCCGGTTGATTCAAGACCGTTACCTACTTCTGTCCATGTATTTGTCTCGGTACCTCCATCGGCTTCGAGCAATTCATTGTAGGCGATATCCACCTCGCCGTCAGGCAATGTTTCCGTATCAATACTCACCGATTCATTTATGGTAAACGTAAAAGACTTTTCGTAATTATTATACATTTCGTCACCTATCCACGCGGTGAAATCTACCGTACCTGCAGAGGTCGGAATACCGGATATTAATCCATCTTCCAGAGAAATCGACAACCCAAACGGCAATAGTCCTTGGCTGTAATCAGCCCAGAGATATTCGCCAACGCCGCCTTCGGCGTTTAGTTGGAAGGAATATGGCTGTCCCATCGTCCAGTCAACCGGAACATTATCTAAAATGGTCAACGGATCCGGCAAATATTTGGTAACCGAAAAAGCGTCAACCGCGGCTTCTACCCGGGAATCAAATCCCTCATCGGCGGCGTCAATCCTGAGATCGAATATTCCTCCCGCAGGATAAATATGGTTTACCCAGAAAGAATATTCGTTCCAACCGCCGGAAGCGTTCTCGACCGGTCCAAACGATTTTACCAAAACCCATTGATCAACACCCTGTTTTTTCAAATAGATGTTTAGTGTCTCTGACTTGGGCGAACCGTTGTTGAACCAAAAAGAAAAATTCACCAGTCCATAACCGTCAAGTAAATCAAACGAAGGGGAATAAAGCGACACCGTGCCATTATCTACATCCGAACCCTCAGTTGGGCCCGTTAAAAAACATGAACCGCTTCCGTCATAATCCGATGTCGGTTCTCCATCATTGCCACTACCTCCCGGGATTCCTCTTTCCCAATTTCCATCCGACGCGTTACCTCCAACCGACCACCCCAAATCACTCTCAAAATCATCAGAAAACAATACTCCTTCAAAATAAAGTGATATCGCGCGATAAGGATTATCAGGCGATCCGGCAGCAAACGAAAAACCATCTGTATCCTGAACCGTAATATAAAAATCAAAATAACAACCGCTTTCCAATGCAGGGAAATCCTCCTCATACCGACCATATTCAACCTCAGTCATATATTCTGTTATTAATGTTCCATCCTCTGCCCAATAATGCAACTGGCAGCTATTAGCCATATGCTGACCGCCATATAACTCGTTTATATCAACTCGCAACAAATATTGCTCATCAGCCGGAATTGTGAGAGGGACTCCGTCCGGAAACTCTATTGTCAGAGACGGCTCGGGAATAAAGGCATAATCTATTGAATAAGTAGTCGCGGCTGCCAGCTTCACCATCCTGGTCATATATTCGAAATTCATATAAGTTGTACTATCGTGACTACTATGATAAACATCGGAGAATATGCGTTCCGCCAGAAAACCGACTTCCCAGCCATAAGTCGAAAAAGGATAGTGATCCGAACCACCTGACGTTCCGCCAAATTCAACTGTCAAATCCAGCAACGAATCACCTAAATGAGAACATAGATAGGCGTATTCCAGAAAATCACTGTGAAACAGGTTGGCGCTATCCGAATTCGGATAATGAGCTATCATATCCAGGTTGAGAATATATTCGATATTATCCCCTAGGGTAAATGCCTCCCCGGCGTAATGATATGAACCGTAAAGCCCTACTTCTTCGGCATCAAACAATATAAAAACAAATGATAAATCGGTTTCAATATCTTTCAATATCCTCGCAAGTTCTAATACTCCGGCCGTACCGGAGCCATTATCATCGGCACCCGGAGAACCTGGCACAGCATCAAAATGGGCGCATAAAATTATCTGATTTTCAGGCGAGGCAAGTCCCGTTTTTATCGCAACAACATTTCGCGCGTTTACGGTACCGTTATATCTTGTGAATGTAAAATCATCGAACTGAGAAACATATCCAAATTCTCCCAGCTTGTCATAAATCCACTGACTTGACGCATAATTGGAATCTGTATCAACAACTCGGCCATTAAATGCCTGCAATCTTTCCGCATAAGAAATTAAAGAATCAGTGTTCACACGAGACATTATATATTCAAGGTCCGGAGCATTATAAAGGGCATGCGCATTATAGCCCTTCGATTCAAAATATTGAAAGCTCAAATTCGTATCATATGCAGGCCATAATTCATGGGGTAAATCCACCGCAGACTTATCTAAACCTGCCACCGATACCAATCGCAATTCATCCTTTTCATAAACAGTCGGAAACTCATCAATAAATTTACCATCCCGCCGGGCATCTATATACAGATTATCAAGTTCAATATCATCTGCCTGCAATTCAATCTCTATACCCGCTTTTTCAATAGCCATAGCCTCATCATCGCTGGCGACTATCAAATATCCCTGGAATATTTTTGCGACGGGATGTATTCCTGTCGAATTCAAAAACTCCGCGTCGGCATGACTCGATAAACTGACCCGATAAAGATCATCTGCTAATGAAATCGAACCAAATACCAGGAGTATGAGGAACGACGATGTAATCTTAACCAAAATACACAGTCCTTCTCTAAGATTTAATTTAACAGCCCGGTGCCGGCCAATCCTTGAAGATATGATTCACTAAATAAACCGCATCACCGATGTTTACATCACCATCACAATTAGTATCGGCCGCAAGGTAAGGATAAGGAGACGGACCATGCTTGAAAACATGATTGATAATAAATACCGCATCACCAACATTGACTACATTATCACCATTAGCGTCACCATCGATATATTCAAAATTCATCTCATACGTCCATTCCTGATCACTACCTGTTATATCCGATATGTAAACCGTGAAACCAATCAACCTGGGATCCTCAACCACCCCCGAGACCAATCCCGTCGACGATAAACTCAATCCCGTCCCCTCCAAATCTCCATACTTATCAATCCATATCAACTCACCCGTACCGCCATCAGCATTCAACTGCTGAGAATAACTCTCACGAATCATCCCTCCCGGAAGACTGAACGTATGCAACGCCACCGGCTCATTGACCAAAAAGGATATCATACCCATTGCGCTATTACCAACTTCATTGAGGGCTTCAACCAACAAATTCAATTGACCGCTTTTTGTCAGTTGCCCCTCAATCAATCCGTCACTATGCAATACCAATCCGGCCAAACTAAAACTGTCGTCTATATCGTTAAATGCAATATCACCTAACCCCCCAATGGCATACACCTGCGCTGTATATGGCTCCCCTTTCGTCCATTCCGAAAAAGCTTGATCGGGTATTTCTAATGGATCTGAACTATGTAGCAAAACTCTGAATGCATCCAAACCGGCTTCAATGCCTGATTGATTATAGTCGGAGACAACAAATTTCACTCGGACTTGTGAACTATTGCCGATATGGAAATTCATCAGGAACGATCGAGTTTGCCAACTCCCCCCGCACCCTGAAACCGGGCCGATAGAATCAACCTTTATCCAATCAATCCCCCCATTTCCACTCAAATAGACAGACATTATATCTTCCCGATAAGGTCCGTTTTCAAACCATATCGCGTATCTGACCTCGCCATATTTATCCGATAAATCAAACATAGGAGAAATTAGAGATGTCACTCCATTTACTCTCTCAGAATTTCCGATATTATTACCGGTTAAATAACACCAACCATCGCCGTCAAAATCTTCCAATGGATCACCATTTAATCCGTCGCCTTCAGGTATGCCACGCTCCCAGATCCCCTCAGAAGCATTACCCTCTACCTGCCAGCCAAAATCCTGGGCAAAACCGTCCTCAAACAAAGATTGTTCAGGATATAAATAATATGCATTGTCAGCCGATGCTATATTTCCCCCTGAAACAACACCTGTGTTGATCTCTTCAGCATCGGCATAATAGGATATTTGTGTACCGGATAGCATTCCTGGAATTTCGACTTCATAAATTCCTGAACTCTTCTCTGTCATCGGTACCGTAACGTAATTCTCACCGGAAATTGAATAATGCCAGTTGATAGTCCCCGGCATAACCTCACCGCCATACAAACCCTCCAATTGAACCTCTAAAAACGATGTTTCGCCCGCAGGCAATGAAGAAGGCAATCCCAACGGGTAACTTATCAGAAGCGAGGGATTGGGTGAGGCAATATTATCAATTGAATAAACGGTCGCCAATGCCAATTTGGTCATAGATGTCATATAGTCATACGTTAAGAATTGCACAAGGTCATCAACAGTATGCCAAACTTCAGAAAATTCATACTCATGAATCATGAGAGCATTGTAGCCAACTTCCCAGAATTTTCTTTGATCCGAGGCGTATTCAGTAATAAAATGTCCATTAATATTTAGTAATGTATCTCCCAGTAACTCGCATAAATAGGCGTATTTCATATCATTGCCATGGTTAATATAGACCGAGCTTCCATTACGCCGGGCTCCTATCATATCCAAATTCAACATAAAGATAATATCATCACCTCGTGCATAAGCCTCATTTGCGTAATGGCCAGATCCCTTACAAAGAAATTCCTCGCCATCAAATAAAATAAAGAGGATAGTCACATCTGTTTCAATATCTTTTAGAACTCTTGCAATTTCCAAAACAGCGGCCATTCCTGAACCATTATCATCTGCCCCGGGAGAAACTCCCGTATCAAAAACCCATCCGCTATATGTATCATAATGAGCCCCAATGATTATTTGATGATCCGGATACTTTGTCCCTTCCTTGACCGCAATAACATTGCGGCAATTCTTCGTTGAGCCATCAAAATTAAATGTAAACCGGTCGTAATATACATCCGTATAACCCATCTCTATAAATTTGTTTGAAAGCCATTCCTGAACCTGGAAATTGACAATGGTACCCGTAACGCGTCCCATATAAGATTCCAGATGTTCGGAAAAAGCAACTAGAGAATCTATGCTTATTTGCCCTATCAATTCTTCCAATCCGCCAGGCAGCACATACGAACTTTCGTCATACTCAACACTCTCAACATAAGTAAAGATAATATTCCTATCTGCTACCGGCATGATCTCAGTACCAGTCAGTATCCTGGACTTCTCCATTGGTTCAAGGCGAAATAAACGAAATGCCCCCTCTTCATATATCAAATCAAACCTGTCTACATTCTTACGATCGCGACGCATATCAATACCAAGGAACGATTTGTCTACGCCCGCTTCTATTAACCTTAACTCAATCCCGCGGGATTCCATCTCATACGCTTGAGATTTATCCGCCATTACTAAATATCCACGAAACAGCATCGCCACCGGCTCTACACCTGTCGAATTCAAATACTCCGCGTCGGCATGACTCGATAATTTAATCCTATATAAATCAGCGCTAATAGATAATGATCTGAGAATTAGTACTATCAAAACCAATAGTAATGTATTCTTCATATCTCATCAACTTTCTTAGCCCCACATCTAAACCTCAACAACCCGGTGCCGGCCAACCCTTGAAGATATGATTCACCAAATAAACAGCGTCACCGACGTTTACATCTCCATCACAATTCGTATCCGCCGCAAGGTAAGGATAAGGAGACGGACCCTGCTTGAAAACATGATTGATGATAAATACCGCATCCCCCACATTTACCGTATTATCTCCGTTGGCGTCACCATCGATATATTCAAAATTCATCTCATACGTCCATTCCTGATCACTACCTGTTATATCCGATATGTAAACCGTGAAACCAATCAACCTGGGATCCTCTACCACCCCCGAGACCAATCCTGTCGATGATAAACTCAATCCCGTCTCCTCCAAATCTCCATACTTATCAATCCATATTAACTCACCCGTACCGCCATCAGCATCCAATTGCTGAGAATAACTCTCACGAATCATACCACCTGGCAAACTGAACGTATGCAACGCCACCGGCTCATTGACCATGAACGACAATGTCCGCTGAGCCGTATTAAGCACCTCGTCGTAAGCCTCAGCCAACAAACTCAACTGACCGGTCCTCGTCGGAGAACCTTCTACCGTTCCATCCGGGTTTAACGTCAAACCAACCAGACTAAAACTGCCATTAATTTCACTCCACCTCCGAACGCCAACTCCCCCGGTTGCCTTTAAGATCGCCGAAAAAGGCTGCTTCTTCGTCCACTCCAAAAATGTCTGTTCCGGAATCTCAAACGACTCAGAACTGTGAAGCAATACCTTAATTCCATCCAATCCCGCCTCTACCATTGATTCTTTGCCGTAATCAGATACTTCAAATTTCACCCGCACGGTCGAACTGAAATCAATATACTTATTGACGATAAACGAACGACTCTGCCAACCTCCGGCAGCGTCATCCGAAAAAGGACCCAGAGTTCCTGTCTTGACCCATGTTTGACCTTCATCTCCGCTCACGTATACATGAAATAAATCCTCGCGATCGAGGCTATTGCTAAACCACACCGAATAACGAACCTCGCCATAACCGCCCGATAAATCAAATACAGGTGAAATAAGTGAAGTCTTACCGCCATCTACATTAGAATCCCCTGATGAATTACCCGTCAAATAACACCAGCCGTTACCGTCGAAATCTTCCACGGGGTCGCCATTAATACCATCTCCCGAAGGTATCCCGCGTTCCCATTGACCGACAACCGCATCACCCTCGACCGTCCAACCCTCGTCCAATGAAAAATCATCCTCAAATACTAATGACTCAAAATATAAGTATGATCCTGCGTTAGCCTTCGACTCTACTTCGCCTGAAATCAAACCCGTCGACGCTTCCTGTGCGTTGACATAATAGGATATTGGAGTTCCCGCCGGATAACCCTCCATCTCAACTTCATAAAGACCTGCGCTCTTCTCAGTCAACGGAACCGTAACGTAATCTCCGCCATCGATCGAGCAATTAAATTCGGCTGTTCCCGGCACAACCGAACCGCCGTGAATCCCTTCAACACGAACCTCAAACGATGATAATTCATCCGCCGCAAAAGACAATGGCAAACCGTTAGGATATGTTACCGACACCGAACGATTCGGTGACGCCAACCAATCTACCGAATAGGCCGTCGCCATTGCTATCTTTACTACATCCGTCATATAACCAAAATCCATACGGTTGGTATTATCACCTGAAGTATGATATACATCTGAAAATACCCATTCTTGAAAAAACGAAACGTCATAACCCAAAGATTGAAAACTATAATGATCGGAGCGAGATGAAGTACCCGCCTTGGAAGCGTCAAAATTCAATAATGAATCCGCTAATTGCTGGAGAATATTGATATATTTTAAATCATCCCCATGATAAATTCTAACCATGTCTTCATCATTATCCTCGGCGCCAACCATATCCAGATTAATCATAAATATAATTGTTTCGCCATTGGAATAAGCATTATTCGCGTAATGACGGGAGCCATGTAATCCATATTCCTCGGCATCAAAAAGAGCAAAAACAAACGTTAGATTCGTCTCGATATTCTTGAATACTCTTGCCAGCTCTATGACCGCTGACGTTCCCGAACCATTATCATCGGCTCCCGGCGAACCGGGAACGGCATCGAAATGCGCCCCGATTACAATTTTCGCCTCCGGAGTTACCAGCCCCGGTTTAACCGCTATTACATTCCGACAATCTCTATTTGCTCCCTGGATATAAACCGTAAATTCATCCAGATATAACGAATCATACCCAAAAGAACTTAGTCTATTATAAATCCAATTCTGGGCTTCTTCACCAACGGCCGAACCTGCTACCCTGTCTCCCAGGTTTTGAAGATTTCTTGTATTTGAGAAAAGATTGGACCTACTTACCGAATCAATCAAATCGTCCAATCCCGGAGGTAACAATAATTTATCGATATTTAAGTCTACCACTTCAAAATATTGAAAATTAGCATGTATTTGAAACACCGGCATAAAATCAAACTCATTACCCGGTAGCGATTTCTCGCTCAAATCCAGACGTAATATCCGAATCCCCTCTTCCTCAAACACTACATCATCTAAGCCTTCGCTCTGTTCATCATGCCGCATGTCAAAAACCAGCTTGTCGATTACAACATCACTTTCAATTAAAAATATTTCTATACCCTGAGATTCTATTAAAGCCGCCTGCGATTTATCAGCGATAATTAAATAGCCCTGGGACAGTACGGCAATTGGTAAAGTTTCCGATGAATTCAAGTATTCGGCATCTGCATGTTCTGACAATCTAATTCTATATAAATCGTTTCCATGAGATAACGAAAACGCAAAAATCAGTATCAATAATACCCAATATAAATTCCTCACAGATTCCTCCTGGCCATCCACAGGTTTTATTACGCGTATATATTCAAAAAAAGCCCGCCGGTATTATGACGGGCCTCTTTGTATTTATCTCTTTCTCAAATCGCAATCAATTTATATCAAGCCTTTTCGGGTCGATATCGTATTGTTTCAGCTTTAAGCGCAGGGTTGACTCCGGTATTTTCAGAGAGTCAGCCGCCCGCTTTTTGACCCCACGCTGTTCTTTTAAAGCCTTAACAATAAATCGCTTCTCAAATTCAGCGATATAGTCATAAAGAGAAAAGCTGCCCTCGGTAAAATACGCTTCCTCGTTAGGAATTCTCATCACATTATTCTGATCCTCACCAAGAATTCTCCGCGATAACAGAGCGGAGGTTATTGGTCCTTCATTGTTAGCCAACAATACCGTTTTCTTGATTTCATTTTCAAGTTCCCGAATATTCCCCGGCCAATCATAATCAATTAAATATTTCATCGCATCCGGCATAACCTGGCAATTACTACCGTCAAGGAAATGCTCTACCAATAGTGGAATATCCTCTTTACGTTCCCGCAAAGGCGGAATAGAGAAATGCAAAGCGCATAAACGATAATACAAATCGCTTCGGAAACGTTTTTGCTCCATTTCCTTTTTCAAATCCTTATTCGTCGCCGAAATCACACGTACATCCACCTTCCGTGGATGTGTATCTCCCAGACGAGTAATTTCCATATTCTCCAAAAGGCGCAGCACCTTGGCTTGAAGCGATAAAGGCATATCGGCAATTTCATCAAGGAAAAAAGTCCCGCCGTCAGCCTCTTCGAATAAACCGGGTTTATCACGATCAGCCCCGGTGAAAGCTCCCCTCTTGTAGCCGAACAACTCTGACTCCAAAAGAGATTCCGGTAACGCCGCGCAATTAACGGAAATAAATCTCTTATCGCGTCGAGCTGAATTATAATGAATGGCCTTGGCCAATAAATCCTTACCCGTTCCGGTCGCGCCCGTAATGGAAATGGCCATATTGGAATTTGCCACTTGACGAACGCGCGCCAATATCTCCATAAACGCCCGCGATTGGGTGATAATATTAGGGAAAGCACAGGTTTCCAATAACTGAGCCTTCAATCGCAAATTATCTTCCAATAGTTTTTCCTTCTGCAAATCTGCCGTCTTAAACGCGACTAAATCGGCAAACCCTACCGAAAAATCAATATCATTTTGACTAAACGGATTTATCCCTTTTCCAGGCGATTGGCTTATGCGGTCAAGATAAATATATCCAATTACTTCTGTGGCAAGAGTCAGGGGTAAAACTATCAAACAGGCTATATCATTTTCCGGCGTCGGAACCAAATCCATAAACTCGGCTCCATTTGAGCCATCCAATACCAATATTGGCCTATCAGAAATGATTCCTTCTTCTATAAGTTCTGAAAATCCGGATATCGCCGTTTCGAAGTCCGGTTCCTCGAATCCGTATAAGGCGTTTATCTCGGGATGGCCGTTTTCAGATAAATCAATAATCAATCCGCGGTCGGCTTGAATTTTCCGACATAGAATTTCAAGCAGATTTTCTAACCGGCCGCTTTTTATATTCTCAATTTCTGAGCCGGAAACAAGATTGCTAAATAATTTAAATTCATTCTTGTTTGAAAGCGCCCTTATAACGGCGTTCCGAGACAACGAATCCAGAAAATCGCTTACAGTTTTTGCCCCGGCCTTATCGCCGATACTGCGGAACCCCTCATAAGATAATTTTAGGTATTCAAGCGCCTCGCCATTTTTCCCCAAATGATAGCATAATCTGCCCAGCTCAAAGCGACACCGAGATACATAATAATCATCGCCGAGAACCGTGAATATCTTTTCCGCTTCACGTAATAACGGAATAGCCTTGCGGTCGCTGATACTTACTCCAGCCGGTGGAATAGCGCCGTATTGAATTATTGAACGACCTAATTCAAAACTATCTCCGATCTCGCGTAAAATATCGATACTCATCGAACCATGACGCCGGGCGTCCGCGCTTTCTCCGCGTGATAAAAATATGGCCGATATTACCCGATGCGACATACCAATCTCTGATTTCTCGCCTATTTCTTTCGCCAGGTTTAACGCCTTTTGTACATGACGCATCGCCACATCATCATGCCCCAGTTCCAATTCAGTTTCCGCAAAGCGTCGCAAACATTGACTCATAAGCGTAGATTGAGGAGCCAGTTCATTGGCCAACGAAATCGCTTCTTCCAAATGATTCTTGGCCGCCACAAAATCCTGCTTCTCGTAACATAACTCGCCCTGGTACTCGAGAGATATCACTCTCTCTCGCTTAAAACCAAACTCGCGAATTAAATTATCCGCGGCGGTCAACTCAATTCCGGCCTGATAAAAATGCCGCCGCCGAATATACAGATAACCAAGAGAAAGCTGATTTAGGACGATTGAAGAAGCCAGTTCCAATTCTTTGCCCAAATTCAGGGCTTTTTCAAGATTTTCCTGAGCCTTATCCAAATCGCCCGTTAAAAGATAAATTCGACCGAGGTTTCCCAACAACTGAACCGTTTTCTTAGAATCTTGCGCCGAGTATTGGATGGCTTCGTTGACATATTCTGCGGCAGTGCCATAATCAGATCGGATAAAATATATTTTGCCCAGAGCATTATAGGCGTCAATAATACCGGCGTCGTCTTTTACCCGGCGATACGATGCCAACGAATCGCGCGCCGCTTGCTCAGCGGCTTTCAAATCACCAAGAGATGAATAAGCCAGATAAACCAAATACTGAAGTCTGCCAATCCGGTAATTGAGACTGGTTGTACCTAACTCATCCAAAGCCACGCGACAATTATCAAGCATCATCTTATAATCATTGTCATAATAACCTCGCTCGGCCAATAGCAAAGAATATAGCCCCAAATCTAAGCCCTCAGGCGAATACTCAACCTGATCCAGCTTATCCAACGCCGACAATCCCTGCCTGATTTTCCGCTGCTTGAATAGACCTTCTATTTCCAACAGCCTTGGGCTTAGTCTTGCCGTATGTTGTGAGGTATTGTCCATTTTTGCATCCTCTGAAGTTAGTTTAAATAGACTACGGACACATTAAATCATAATGTGTGTACACCTATCAACCTGCTGACGCATTCGTGCCAGCCGAATTACCTGTCATCCAATCCCAAAGACTTTCCCACCAATTGCTGTTGATTGATGTTCCATCCGGTTCAGGCGGTTCATCGCCCGGATCGGGATCATCTACGTCTGGATCATCTGTCACCGTCGGGTCTTCAATAACCGGCGGTGGCTCAACTAATGGGTTCCCGGGATTCAGGTTATTTTCATCCCAGGGATGTTCACCCTTGGTGACACCGGGATAAAACACAAAGAATGCAAACAACAAGAATACAAAAGACAGCATCCGAGTCATCTTTGATACCTTCATGGTACCTACCTCCTATAGAAATTATTAAATTATCAAAATAAAGAACAGTGGCAACTCTCAAAGTAGATATTCGCAGATTTTGCTCACCCGTAACTTACTATTTTACAAATGGCTTGTCAAGTATTTTTTATAAATTCGCAGATTATGCGACGCAGTTTCTGCTGTTAATTATTAACAATATTTCTCCCCAACCAGTTACTGATCTTACGGGAAAAAAATATTACAAAATCGCAAATTCATATAATCGCTTGACTTTCAGTGGCATAATAGGTTATTTTGATGTGTGAAATCTGGGAATCCTATATCAAAATTCTCGCTCGCATTCGAAAAAATCGCCAATGTAGGACGTATTCTATATGATAAAGGGTTAATTGTGGCAAGCGAAGGAAACATCTCTCTGCGATTGGAATCGGGAAATATAATGATTACTCCCTCGGGAAAAAATAAGGGATTTCTCATTTTCGAAGATATGGTCACTATTGACCTGGCCGGAATTCAAGTTTCAGGAAAGCAAAAACCATCATCAGAATTCCGAATGCATCTTTTTGCATATAATAACCGCGATGACATCTCCGCCTGTATTCATGCCCATCCGCCATTTACTACCGCTCTCTCAGTTGCCGGAATCTCGGATAACAATGCCATTTTGCCTGAAACCGTTATTTCGGCAGGTAGGATCCCAGTGACCCAATACGCTACTCCCGGAACCGATGAACTTACTTTATCTATTTCCCCATTTATTGAAGAATGTGACGCCATAATTATAAAAAATCATGGGCTTGTATGTTTTGGGAAAGATTTGGATTCGGCGTTAAATCTACTCGAAATAGTAGAACACAATTCAAAAATACTATATCTTTCCCGTCAGCTGGGAAATATCGACTATTTATCCGAATCTGAAGTGGAAAAGCTCTTGACTATCAAAGAATCCAAAAAACCGGCCGCGGGGTCAGGCATTTCAGGAAAAACAAAAGGCGGAAAGAACAATAATGATTAGAAAACTTGTACTCGAAAAGGCCGACCGGCTTTATCATCTTCCTTCTATCGTGGATGATTTCCTGCCACGCAAAACAAAAAGGAAGGTTATCCGGCATGAAATTTTGGATCTGGCTCGATTCAAATGGCGCAATGAGCCTGATCCTCAGCACAATTCAAACAGCCTTACTGCCGCCTCGGAAATTGATTTACAAAACTTGTCTCAAAAAACAGCTGATTGGTATCTGGAAAGGTTTGGAGCAAAAATCATTCCTGCTAAGGAAATTTATATTGGGGGCAGCATCCGGCAAATTCTTGTTTTATTTTCACTGGCCTATTTAAATCCGGGCGATCTGCTCCTCATCCCCGATCCCGGCATCTGGCACTACCGTGCTGCCGCGGCATTAGCCTCCGCCGAAGCGGTTCCTTATCATCTCCTCGAAAGAAATGACTGTAAACCCGCTCTATCCGGATTTTCGGAAAGCTTGATTCGAGTTGCCCGTGGTATGGTATTAAATTCAACGCACAATCCCACCGGACAATCTCTTAATAAAGAAGACCTGACCAAGATGGTGCGTACTGCGAGGAAAGAAAATTTAATATTAATCCTCGATCAAGCCTTTGAGGGATTCAAGGAGAACGATCATTCGGCATCTCTCTTTTCAGTTCCCGGCGGGCGTAAAGTTGGGCTTGAATTGTATTCATATTCTTACAATTTCGGAAAATCTCTTCCGTCGTTAGGTTTTGCCATTGGCCAACCTGCCCTGATTTCTTCACTAAAGCATATCGCCTCCCGACTTGGAATACTTCCAATATCACTGCAAATTAATGACGCAATTGGGGTTTTTGACAATTACTTAAAGCGATTGAACGAGTTAAAAGCGCATTTTGCGCATAATCGGGAGCTGGCCGATCAGCTCTGCGACAAACTTCGTATTATGCCGGCCCGGATTCGACAGGGACCTTTTTATTGGGCCAAATTACCGGGACGTAAGCAATCACGCCGATTTTGTCGCCTCTTATATCTTAGATGCGGCATTTTAGTCCTGCCCGGGATAGCCTTTGGCGAAAACGGCGAAGGATTTATTCGCTTTTCATTGACTCCGCGGCCGGAAGTCTATGAAAAAGCGATTTCAGTCGCGGGAGGATTTTTCCAAAAAACAAGGAAATCTGTTGATGGATAGAATACGGCTTGTCAATATGTCGTTTTATGGTTATCATGGGGTTTCCGCCTCGGAAAAAGAAACCGGGCGGCGATTTGAAGTTGACTGTGAACTATTGGTTGACCTGGTTCAACCGGGAAAAACCGATGAATTGGGAGATACTATTGACTATTCCGCGGTTTACCGGCTCATCGCGGAAATCGTCCAGAACAAATCTTTCTCCCTCCTGGAAGGATTAGCCGGATATCTGGCCGATGAGATTTTGAATGCCTTTGATGTCATTGAGGTAACCATTAAAACGCGGAAAATTATGCCTCCCATAAACGGGAATATTGACTATATTGAAGTGGAAGTAACGCGTCGCCAGCCGACTCCGGAAAAACTCCTTCCCCCGGAGGAAAATAATGAATGAAATTGTCTTTTTATCGCTCGGCTCAAACCTCGGAGACCGCGCCGGCTACCTAAAAAAAGCCACCGCAAAACTGGCCGAATCTATGGGATTGAAACTTTTGGCGGAATCGTCGATTTATCGTTCCGTTCCCCTCGATTGCCCTGAAGGCTGTCCCGAATTTCTAAATAAACTCATCAAGCTCGAATGCGCCCTTAAACCCGTACAACTTCTTGATGTTGCCGAACGGCTCGAAATATCGCTGGGAAGAAGAAGAAAAGGCTTTTTTGTTAATCGTGTTATTGATATTGACATTATCCTCTTTGGTGATAGAATCTTTAAGAACGAACGCCTCGAAATTCCACACCCGCGCATGAAACAAAGAGCATTTGTCCTGATTCCCTTGAAAGAAATTGAACCCGATATTATTGATCCGATTGATCACCGGCCCCTGGCGAATTTAATTGAAAATCTTGGAGAACAAAGTGTCGTGCCTTTTGAGGAGGCGACCGGTGCCTGACGATATTCCTCGTTACATTGCCGTTGAAGGAGTAATCGGCGTTGGGAAATCCAGCCTCGCCAAATTACTGGCGGAAAAAATCAACGCCGATCTTATGCTTGAAGAGACTTTCAATAATCCTTTTCTCGCCGATTTCTATAAACATCGCAAGCGATATGCTTTCCCCACCCAAATATTTTTTCTCCTGTCTCGCTTTCAGCAACTTCAATCCCTGATTGAACGTGATTTATTCGTCGAGCATATAATTGCCGATTATATTTTCGAGAAAGACGCTCTCTTCGCTTCCGTCACTCTATCAGAACGGGAATTCGCTCTCTATGAAAAAATGGCCTCGATTCTAAAGCGAGATATTGCACGGCCGGATTTAGTCATTTATCTGCAGGCTTCAACTCCTGTCATACTTAAACGGATTCGTAAAAGAAACCTATCTGTCGAAAAACCGATTAATGCCGAATATATCGACGAACTCAACGATGCTTATAACTCCTTCTTCTTTCACTATACCAATATTCCGCTTCTCGTCGTTAAAACCGATAGCATCGATTTCATCAAAAATCCCCATCATCTGGATGACTTAATTGAACAAATCAAAAAGCCCCAACCCCAAACGATGTATTACGCCCCCGCAGGGGATATCGATAACCGGGTTCTATAGGATTAACAGGCGCAAAGATGTCAGTAACTAAAAAAAATAATAAAGTCACGACTCGAACCTTTTTCCGAAAGAAACGCAAAGGCGAAAAACTTGTAGTTTTAACCGCCTATGATTATTACACCGCACGAATCCTTGAGGAAAACGGAGTTGATTCCATCTTAGTCGGCGATTCATTGAATATGGTTATTTACGGCAAAAACACTACCCTTTCCGCCGAAATGGAGCAAATGCTCTACCACACCCGCGCCGTGGCCGACGCTTCCCAGAGAACTCTCGTCATAGCCGATATGCCGTTTATGTCATATCAATCTTCTCGGGAAACCGCAATTGTCAATGCCGGACGATTCCTCAAAGAAGCTGGAGCCGAAGCCGTCAAATTAGAGGGGGGGATCGAAATCGTACCCACGGTTAAAAGACTTATCGAACTCGGTATCCCCGTTATGGGTCATATCGGATTAACGCCCCAATCTATAAATCGCATCGGAGGAGCCCGCGTTCAGGGACGCAGCGAAAAAGGCCGAAATTACTTTATAGAATCAGCCCAGGCTCTCAATGAAGCCGGTTGCTTCTCGTGTGTGCTGGAACTCATGACCGCCCCGCTGGCCGCAGAAATTACCAAACAGGTAAAAATGGCTACCATCGGAATCGGAGCCGGGCCTTATTGCGACGGTCAGGTCCTCGTCATTAATGATATTATTGGATTATATGAAGAATTCAAGCCCCGCTTTGTCCGACGTTATGCGAATGTCGCCGAAGAAATTGCCAAATCCGCTCGGCAGTTCGTGGATGACGTTAAATCCGGAAATTATCCCAACGAAGAAGAATCCTTCATGGAATGAAAAATTTCAAAATAATCCGCAGTATCAAATCCCAGAGCGCTCTTTCAAGAAAATTAATTCGCGCCGGAAAAACAATCGCCGTAGTACCGACAATGGGTTATCTCCATGACGGCCATATGTCCCTGTTAAAACAAGGTTTGAAAAAAGCTGATATTGTCGTTACCACAATATTTGTCAACCCCACACAATTCTCACCGAATGAGGATTTTGACATTTATCCTCGAGATGAAAAAGGAGATATTCAAAAAATTAAAAACGCCGGAGGGCAGATCGTCTTCATTCCCAAAATGAAAGACATATACCCGGATGATTTTGAAACCTTCGTAAACGTTGAAAACCTGACAACCTTATTAGAGAGCAAACAACGCTCCGATCATTTTCGAGGTGTGACCACAATCGTGACCAAATTATTTAATATCACTCAGCCCGATTTTGCCATGTTCGGTATGAAAGATTATCAGCAGGCTATGGTCATAAGGAAAATGATCGCCGACCTCAATTGGCCCATAAAAATCGTTATTTGTCCAACTGTCAGGGAAAAAGACGGTTTGGCCATGTCGTCAAGAAACAACTATTTGGATTCTACCCAGCGACGGGAAGCCCGCGCTTTATATCTCTCATTAACTTATGCCAGAAAAACATATCTTTCGGGAAAAAAAAATGTCAATACAATCAGAAATCAAATGAAGAGTATTATTTCAACGATAGCTCCTTCAGCAAATATTGAATACATTGAGTTTACAGAAATGAATTCTCTCCGACCGGTAAAAAAGATCGATAAAAATACCGTTGTATCGTTGGCCGTCAAAATCGGTCCGGTGCGTCTAATCGATAACATGAAAATTAGTTGATTTCATATCCATCAATAAGCTACATTTGTGCATGAGTATCGATTTTATTGAATAACAAGGCAAAAACGGAGTACCAAAAATGAAAAAAGTAATACCGACTCTCTTTTTAGTAGTCTTAATATTCTCCGGGTCCGCGATATCAAAAGACGGAGATTTTGGCTTAGGCATCATCATCGGAGAACCGACCGGACCCTCATTCAAACTCTGGACCGGTGGAAAAACAGCCCTTGCCGGGGCCGCGGCCTGGTCCCTTGATGAAAAAAATTCCTTCCACCTCCACCTTGATTACCTGGTTCACAACTTTACCGCCATAAAAGTACAAAAGGGTGAATTGCCGGTTTATTTCGGAATTGGCGGTAGAATGAAATTTGGTGAAGGCCCGGATGATGATATTATCGGCGTGCGCATTCCGGTCGGTCTGGAATATCTACCGGTTAATACACCTCTCGGAATCTTCTTCGAATTAGTTCCGGTTCTTGATTTGAATCCTAAGACAGACGTTGACATCGAAGGAGCTATCGGCAT
The DNA here is from genome assembly GCA_036480375.1 of Candidatus Zixiibacteriota bacterium. Classification (NCBI taxonomy): domain Bacteria; kingdom Pseudomonadati; phylum Candidatus Zixiibacteriota; species Candidatus Zixiibacteriota bacterium. Next base: position 216,433 of record JAZGGI010000028.1, on the reverse strand, counting down.
TCGATATTTCTTTTGAGATTAATCGATTGTTATTTTACGGGTGAGTTTGAATCAACGGATATTATAATTTAACATATCCGGCGGGACTGGTAATTCTTCCCGTCAAAGCCGAAGCCGAAGCGGTAGCGGGTGACACAAAATATATTTGTTTATCCAAATCTGAAATATCAATAAAATCGGTCGAAAGACCCTTCTCGTTATCAGCCAGAAAATTGGATTGGCTCATCGAATTATTCCATCCCGGAGGAACGATTACGGCTCCCGCTTCAATAAATGCCCGTATTATTCCTTTTTTAACTGACTCCAGATAAACGGCACGCGAACCCGGCTGAATAAAGAGTCTGACATCAGGGGCGATTTTTTTACCCTTCAAAATTTCCGCCGAAATTTTCAAATCATCGAACTTGCCGTTAACCGCGCCTCCGATAAAAATCGATTGGATGGGAATCCCGTTTAATTCCTCGATCGGCCTAATTTCTCTAATCGATTTGTTGCCGGCAGAACAGGGCTTGATTGAATTCACGTCAAATGTGTATTCGGCCGAATATACGGCATTTCGATCGGCCAGTATTGGTGTGAAAGCCTTTTGAACCCTTGAATTTATATAACGCCGGATGGTTGCGTCATAAGGGCATATTGCGCCTATCGCTCCGGTCACCGAACTCAAGGCACACAGAGTAAATCGCTCAGAAACAGACATGCGATCAACTGCACTGCCATAAAATTCAATAATTTTATTCTCGGCGACGCCGTTCTCCAAACTTGAAATAACATGATGAATCACGTCGCGAGAAAATACGGATCTGGGTAAGCGGCCCGATAAATTCACCTTGAGCGTTTCGGGTACGTTAAATTCATACTTGCCCGTTGACATTACTCCGGATAATTCGTTACCGTCCATTCTTATAGAAAGCGCTCCGATAGCTCCCATTGCCGCCAATGGATTACAATTCCCCAGCGCCAATTGCCCCGGTAAAACCAGTCCCTTTTCCAGAACCGCCAGGCACAAATCACCCTCACCGATATCGAAAAATCCTGTTATATTCTGAAACCGAACGAATTCCCTGATGATTTTTCCCGTTGAAGCCGTTTCAACCTGATTCTGATGCTCCGTCATACCGTCAAGCCCGACTGCGACCCGGTTGGAATTCCAAACGTAAGTGGTCCCCAGTTTATGAAATTTCTGAACGATACTCCACCCTTCTCTATCGAAGGCGATCAAATCCGGCTCAATTTCATACTCCTGCCCGTATTGGATATCCTTTTCGCCGATCTTTTGAGATACCATTTTTTGTATAATCGTTTGCCGTCCTTTTCCCAATCGGAAACGACTCCGATTATCCCGAGTATATAATTCAAGCGATAGCTGTTCCAGTTTCAGGGCCTCGGGTTTTTTGTCTATCTTATATCGCCGCCGCCAGTTATAAAACGCGGCCTTGGAAATCCCCAGTTCCAGCCCGGCGTGAAAATCGTCTCCAAACCGATCCCAAACCTCGCAAATTTCCTTTTCGGAAAACTTGGGAAAACTATAATTGGATATGCCTTTCTTGCGCCGCCAGTAGGCAACCAGATGTTCAGTCACGCCACCGCCCAAAATCTCAGCGATACGCTTGTCGGTACGATACAGTTTCTGTAAACGCAAAAGTTCTGCCTTATTGGGCATCCGGCGAGGACTCATAATTTAGAAAATCCCTTGAGCAAAGTTTCATATATTAATTTCATCGGTATCGAATGAACGCGTGTATCCCCAACGGTCGGCATGAAATTAGAATCGCCAATCCAACGAGGAACGATATGCATGTGTAAATGTCGCGGTATCCCCGCCCCCGCCGCTTGCCCCAGGTTCATACCGAGATTAAACGCGTTCGGGCGCAGATTTATCTTCATCACTTTCAGCGATAATTGACAGAGTCGCATCATTTCCCCTGACTCAAAATCAGTCAATCGTTCAAGAACTCCCACGTGTCGCCGGGGAACAATAAGCAGATGCCCCCCCGTATAGGGAAACTTATTCATCACGATATAGCTTTTTTCGGTCTGGTACAATAAAAGGTTCTTAATGCTCGGCCTTTTTATCCTTGCCAAAGTACAAAAAGGACAACCCTTCTCCTTTTCGCCCAAAATAAATTCTGAACGCCAGGGAGCCTGAATACTCTTTTTTGCCATAGAGATTAAATATAATACATGACCAGAGGAAATAAAGTGAATTTTTTAAACTAATGCATATTGGACATGTAAGGATTCCAAATTAATCGAATGCGAGTTTCCCAAAGCATTTATTTTTTCCGTTCCCAAATAAATTATTTGCCGTGAAGAAGACATCTGATTAAGAATTTTATACAAATTATTTCGTCTTTCCATATCAAATCGAGAATCAGCCTGATAGAAAAATAACGGCAATGAGCTAATTCGTTGATTTGACGATACCATTGACAGGAATATACTCAATTCAGTCACATCCTTAAGCGAAGATGACTCGAATTGCGATACCTCCAGCCATGGTTGAGAATTATTCGATCTTGCTTCTAACGTTTGTATATCTCTTCTGAAACGGACGCCGTCATGTCGGCCCGAAGTCAACCGCCTGATATATCCCGAGGCATGATTGTTATATTCTTCATATGTATTCTCAATAATGCGATTGGCCGCTCGATTCAACGCCAACCGAGTTATCTTCAACACCTCTATCTTCTCATTGATGTCCTTAAAATTTCCTTTAAACTCTTCAATTTCCTTATCCAGCTCTTTAAGCTCTGATTCGAGTCGAGCAATATCCTGACATTCTCCGGCAAGAACGGTAATCCGCTCATTTAGGGGGTTCAATCTAACTCTCCGGGCCGTCAATTCCTCTTCCAATTCCGGAATTCTATTAGACGCTCCGGCATATTTCTTAACCGATGACAGCTTCTTATTCAGTTCGGCCAGTTCCGCCTCCATTTTTCCTTTTAGCTCGCTGAGATATTCCATACCCTTGTCTTCCGATAGATGGCCAATCGTCCCTGATAAATTTTCAAAACCCATTTCCAAAATTTGCCTTCGTCGTATCTCTCCCTGCAAAGCTTCTACCGGATCGGCCGCGCCCAACCCATACTTGCTGTTTATGGCCCCATAGAGTCCATCGAGACGCGCGACTTCCGCCCTGAATTCTTTGGTTGCTCTGGTTTTCCTTGACTGACGGAATGAGTACATTCCCAATCTGAAAAACCAGAACCCCAGAACCAGCATAATTGCCACAGGAATATATTGCGATATAAAACCGGTCTCCAAATAACCGTTATTCTGAAATACATACACGAAACACATTAACACCAAAAGTAGCGATGTCAGGGCAAACCCTCGCCCGGAATTATTCCTCAAAATGATTAAATCGTCCATCTTGTCTTTGGCCGCGTCTATAACTTCTGTAAGAGCTTCCTTCTGCCTGCAAAAGCCTTCCATCTCATCCGCTTCGGGGACATTGAGCCTATCGAGTTCTTTTTCAATGCGATCCAGATCATCAGAAATCTGTGAAGCGCGAGAATATATTGATAAATGATTTTCCAATCTCAGCTGCAAATCATCCATCCGATTATTGATTTGACCGTATTCAACCGCCCCTTCAATCTCGCATTTTAATTGTGAAATTTCCGAATCGAGTTCTTTTGCCTGATCACGGATCGATTCCAATTCTGCATTTTTCTTCTTTAGGTGATCGAGACTTGTCTCAATTGACGATTCTTTCTTTAAGCGTTCACTTATCTTATTAGATATATATTGCAGACTATTTAAATCGTCACCGGTGCCGTTTTCAAGATTTTCAACTTCATCTTGAATTGCTTTATCTGCTCCCGCCGGGTCATAACTTTCAAATACCGGTTCCTCCAGAACGAACCGCAATAATTCACCAACACCTTCAATCGGATGAGAAGAGTAGGATGAAAAATAAATTAATTCCGAAAGTCTGGATAAATATCCCTTCCCGAATATCCGGCATAGCTCTTCCTCCACCGATTTACTGGTAAATTCTTCCCCGTTTTCCATTAGCAGTTTATCTGTTTTCTGCGCATAGTTCCTGATAAGCAAATAGTTAAGCTGACAATTTGAAATCACAACGCTCAGACAGGTACTTGAGGAAATCATACTATTTGGAGAATTTGTACTATCAAAGCTATCAGCCGGTACTGATATAGCCGTCATAAGCCCCTTCATCATAACCGTTTTGCCGCTTTCATTTGGCCCGATAATCTGATTGATTCCGGGTTCAAAAGTTATGTCCAAATCATTAAACGGCCCAAAATTCTCAAACCTGATTGATTTTATATAAAGCTCTGAAAGCATTTATCTTTCGCCCCTAATAATTTGACCTCCGATAAATTCTGCCTGATCGTATAATCGGGAACGTGCCTCGCTATCCGCTTCGCGAAGAATGTTCAATTCATCGCAAAAGACCTCAACCAATCGCTTCTGAAATTCCAACGTCCCGGACTCAGATGAAAAATTATAATTTTCTTCGTTACAGTCATTCATAAAACCGCTAACCTCTTACAGGATATTATAGTTTCCTATTAAAGATTATCGGGTCTTTCAATTCAGTTCTTAAATACTTCGGGGCGTATAATATAATTTTGGGGAAGATAACGGCTTACGAAGTTGTAAAGAGAGAAATAAGCTCAATATGCATCGTATGTGGAAACATATCAAAAGGGACTATTTTTTCGAGATTATACCCGCTATTGACGATTTCCGCCGCGTCTCTTGAAAAAGTAGCCGGGTTGCAGGAAATATAGATAATCCGTTGAGCCCCAATCTCAAGCAAACGTTTTAACGCTTTAGGGTGCATACCGGCTCGAGGCGGATCTAAAAATATCGCAGAAAATGATTTATTCTTCAGATTATTATCGAGCATAACTTTGCGAACCGGTCCGCAATAAAACGAGCAATTTCCCAGATTATTTATTTTCGCATTTTCAACAGCCGCCGTGACCGATTCTTCCTCAATTTCAATCCCCACAATTTCATCCGCGTTTTCCGACGCGCAAATTCCAATCGTTCCCGCCCCGCAATACAAATCAAGAACCGTATCACCGGTTTTAATATCGGCCAGCTCAATCGCACAACGATATAAAGCTTCAGTCTGACGGCTGTTAGTTTGAAAAAACGCTCCCGGATTTATACGAAATTTATACCCGAGTATCTCTTCATAAATATACCCGGGACCACGCAATATCTCCCTGACCTCGCCCCTGGCAATATTCGACTTTTCCGGATTGACCGTCCACGCTATAGTCGTAATTTCAGGAAAGGCGGCAATAAGTCGAGACGTAAACTCATCTTTATTTTTGAAATCCCCTTCACCGGTGACGATATTCACCATCACCTGTCCCGTATTTTTTCCCTCCCGAATAATCACAAACCTCATAAATCCCCGATGTGTAATCAAATCATAAACCGGTATTGATAATTCCCCGATTATTTCCCGCAATTTTCGCACGATGCGGTTGGATAATTGCGATTGCAGGTGACATTCCTCGATATCAAAAATGTGGTCAAACCGCCCTCGCTCATGCAGTCCCAATACGAACTGCTCCCGCCCGTCCCGAGTCGCCAGAACATGAAATGAATATTCCATTTTATTGCGATAAAAGAAAACATCCGGAGAAGGAGTTATCTCCTCAACATTAATATCCTTCAAACCTCCGACATGCTCAAGGCAGGCTATAACCTGGCGACGCTTATAATAAAGCTGCCGCGTATACTCTAAGTCCTGCCAGATACAACCGCCGCATATATCATAATGCTTACAGACCGCTTCGATTCGCTCCGGCGCTTTGGTAATAATTTTTAAAAGTTTCGCCTGATTATAATTTCTCCTGGATTTAATAATCAGCGCTTCGACCCGTTCCCCCGGCAAGCCCCCCTTGACAAAAGTCACTTTGCCGTTATCGTACCCAATCGATTTGCCGTTATAAGCCAAATCCTCAATGTCTATTTCAATTATCCGTCCCATATTTATTTGCGATCCGCTTTATCGAGATTTATCGGCCGCGACGACTCGGGACAAAAATCTCCCTCCGGTTGAATCGTCGCATGATCAATACCGAATCTGTCGCCCAAAAGATTATGTATCTTCCCGATTATCTCCGTACAACCCCGGCAATCCGACTGATTCAGAACAATATGGCAAGACAACGCAATCTGCGAACTGGATATCGACCAGATATGAGTATGATGCACGCCTCTTATTCCGGGCAAATTCGATATGGATTTTTCTACTTCATCGATATCGATACCTCTGGGTACGGCTTCCATGAAAATCCCGGAAGCCTCTTTGAGAATATCGATGTTGGACCACAAAATCATAAAAGCGATAAAAACCGAAAGAATTAAATCAAGGAGATACCAGCCCGAGAACATGATTATTATACCGCCAATTATTACCGCCACGGATGACACTGCGTCATAAAGCATATGGATAAAAGCGGCTCGATTATTTATTGTCCTGTTCCTGTCGCGATGCAAAATCCAAACCGAAAACAGGTTTCCGAGAAGCCCAATCGCCGCCACCGAAAGCATAATGGCGCTGTTGATTGGCCGAGGATCATTATACCGCTCAAACGCCTCATAAATGATATACACCGCGATTGCCGCCAATGACACGGCGTTGATAAAGGCCGTAACCACTTCGAGTCGTTTGAAACCGTAAGTTGACCGTTTGGTCGGTTTCATCGCGGCGCCTTTGGCTCCCAGCCAGGCCAGCACCAGGGCGATTACATCCGACAGATTATGTCCGGCATCGGATAATAGAGCCAGAGAACCCGAGAGTATCCCACCAATGAATTCCGCCGCCGTGATGACCAGATTCAATAAGATCGTCCACCCGATCTTTTTCGAACTGATCTTTTGGCTATCTGAATGATTTCCGCTCATAAAAATATTATCGGCCTTTTTTCAATCCGCCAAATCTATACGATTACGGCGCCGGACACAATAGCTATATTCATAAATATGCCCGCGTAAAATTTTTCAAAATAAATTTGACGTTTATATGATTTTTTCGTCAAATAAAAGTATAAATGATCCCACGTCTTGTATGCTTGAAAGGAGCCGATAGTGACGGTTAAAAATATTATTGCCGAAAGAGTTCATCATTTATTCTGGGATAAAGACTGGCCCTGCGTCCCCGCGGTATTAACTATCTATAAAGAAATATTCAAGGCAGATATCAACGATGACGTTATCGCCGCCTCACGCGGATTGAACGGAGGCGGCCAATACGGCGCCCAATGCGGACTTCTGGAAGCAAATTTGATGTTTATCGCCCTGCTTGGAAAAGAAAGAGACTATACTCAGGAGCAAATAAACGAGCTTTGCGCTGAATTCTCCGGTTGTTTCGAAAAGAAATTCAAATCTCTCTTGTGCCGGGAAATCCGCCCCGAAGGATTCGTCCCGGAAAACCCGCCTCACCTGTGCGAAACCCGCACCGTTGACAGCATGCTCTTCGCCCTTGAGTTTTACGGAGACAAAATGAACCTGACTCCGATAGTTACGTAGTTATAACGCTGTTCGTGGCTGGTGTACGTCCCCGTGCATCAGTTACATCCCGATCCGCTCTAATATAATAACTATCCGGATTTAAGATACAAGGGAAGGAGCCCGCAGGGCTCCTGCCAAAAGATGGGCTATCTTATGGATGAACTACTTATATGATATTATTTTATCGTAATAAGACAGGATTCTGTCCGGGATGCTTCCCCCGAATAATCCGGAATCGCCTTTTATCCCTTGGAATGTCGACAGCAAGCCGTAGGGAAGGAGCCCGCAGGGCTCCTGCCAAAACCTCTGTAACGACAACTCTCGAGTTGTCGTCTTCCCGTGCTGTCGAGTCCTGATTTTGTGAAAACAAAATTGTGACCTGACAGTTTCCCAGATTAATCCCCGGTGTCATTCCAGCGAACGCTGGAATCCATGCAAAATCCAACTTTATTCAAATTGACCTTGAATTTTCCCTGCCATTTGATACACTACGCGACAGCTGAAAACAGGCTTTCGCCTGTGACATCCCCAATAGCCAAAAACAGGCCTTCGCCTGTTCCCCAACCAGGCCTTTGCCTCTCGAGAGGGGTGGCTCCGCGCAGCGGAGACGGGGTGTGTTCTCAGTCATTCCTGTAAATTATATTCCCCATAGCTAAGCTGTGTGCTAGGCGTCAATCGAATTCAGTTGAAAAATAAAAGACTTAAGATCGTGTTATAAGAAGGCAGATGAATTGAATGTTCATGAAGTTTCAGTTCTTTATCCTTAATAGTTTCATCTAACCAACATTCTTCATTGACAATTTTTGGTTGATTAGGAATAGACTCACCACCAAGACTCGCACCAGCTATTGAAAATTCATGGAGCGGTGTGTCTACACCTTTAATTATGTGAGAAAAATCATGACTCCAAGACCGCCATTTTATACGGCCATTCAAAGATGCTACTAATGCACAAGGGAAGTATCCTTTTTCAACATACCGGAATGCTGTAGCGGTCAGGCTAGTATTGAATTTAGCAGCCAAAGTGCTTATTATATTGAAATCAGGTTCATCTCTTGGACAAAACTCCCTAAACATATCAACTGGCATTAGTAATTCTGCAGCAAAAATATTCGCCTCAGTTTCGTCAATTTTTTCTCGATACCAATTGAGGAAATCTCTATCGTTACAGATATATGTCTTGGATTTATCTATATGTAGTTCAAAATGTCCCAATTCATGAGCAATAGCAAATCTTCTTTTACCAGATTCTTTAATACATCTGTTTACCGAGATTATCCCAAACTTATTTTTGACCTGAAGCCTTGCTACCGAACCCTCTATGACGATATCATTCACAAAAACCCTTCGATCTAGTGCAATTGCCTCAATATCAATTTCCGACGGAGTTGTTATTCCGTAATATTTAATAATTTCCTGGGCTACTCTTTCTGCAATTCTATGGCCCATTTTAAATCCTTTGATTATTCCTCAACCTCATTAAATATTTCAATAAAACTATCAAGAATGCTTTGCTCTTTAACCATGTTTTCTAAATCCGAGTCGGTAATGTCCTCAAATTTGTGCCAATAAACCATTGCCAGTTGTTCGTTGTCTCCTGCAACAATATCAACCAATTTCTTTTTTAGATTTTCCTTAGGTGTTAAAGCTAATTGTGGCCATACATCTTGGAGCCTTTTCTTAATTGTCTCGAACTGTGATCGCCTTTTTTCCAGACGGACTTTATTTTTCCACTGATTTACAATACTTAGTCCATCCTTCAATAACTTGTTGGCGTCAACTCCTTGTGATTCCAGATATTCTTCTGGAGTAGAGTGTTCGTTTAATTCGTTTTCAATTAGGGAATCTATAATCTTGTTATAGAGTTCCTCACTTTTCATTTTTTTTGGTTTCTCTCGCATTATTTTTCCATTATTTTTTTTAAGTCTGCGATTTTTCTTCCCATCCTTTTCTTCATATTGCATACATCTTTAACGTCTTTTCCTAAAGCCTTTGCCAAATCTATATTGCTGTAATTTCCTTCCTGCGTGGCGTAAAATAATAGCAAAAGGTCATCATTATCTTTAAGTCTATCTTCAATTTCATCCATATAACCCTTATAAAGCTCTTCTCTATCATGCTCATCCATTTTCCGTTGAGCAGTGTTTTCAGATTCTTTTTCAGTAATTTTATTGTAGCACTCCTTTCTCTTTTTAACAGAATTCCATGCTTGATTTGTCATACTTTTTATAACAGAAAATTTCATAAAAATTAAAATGTCAGGATCACTATGGGGGTCCCATTTCCGCTTACCAGATAATACTCTTAATACCGCTTCATTTACCAAATCCTCTGGGGATGTTGAAGCCTGCATACCAGGATAGTTGCAATACGCATATGCATAGGCATATAATTTTGGTAAAATCGACTCCCAATCAAGATTATATAGTTTTTCTTTAATATCGTTATCCAACAATGTAATCCTTTATATCCGAGAAATCGGAGATATACCTGCCTCCAATAATATATGCCCATAAAATAGGAAATTTTGCCATCAAATGGCAAAAAAAATGATTTACTCGGCTTAATAGTATGGAAACAGATAATTTAAACCTCAAAGTATTAAGGGAGGTGAATGCAGGAAGATAAAGATAATGTTTATTTTAGAAAACGGGTATTGCTAAAGATTACCCATATTGTCAATAACTTAAAAAAAAGGAATCAGAATGAAAATTGGAAATTATGATTTTGAGGGGCCTTTTCAATTACAGAGTTGGAATGCCCCACAGAAAGCTGGCGCTTACAGTATACTTCACAACAATGGCTCAACTTACAATGTGGATTACGTGGGCAAAAGCGAAAACCTTGCTGACAGAGGTTTCCCATGGAGTCATCATCGCTCTAATTGTTGGGTAAACAGTGCCGGCTCAAAGTCGAATGTTTATATTGCAGTGCATTTTATGCCAGGCTCGACTAAGCAGCAAAGAACAGCGGTTGAAGGCGAGCTTATCGCCAAGTATAATCCGCCCTGTAATAGGTAAGTAGGCGTGTATTAAGGGGTTTTCTGTTCTCTATAAACGGGGAACCCTAAATAATATATTGATCGGTGGCCCATTATCCCGCTTTTGCCGGACGGTGGGTTCCCGCAAAGAGCATTTACATTTATCCAACCAATCTGACGTATTTTCAGAATTCATCCTTATATGTAAGATGGAACATATTGTAAATATGCAATCGCCCATAGGGGCTTGTCGCGACGAGCCCGTATCACCAATCTATATTTTTCGCAAGGGGGGGACACCGCGCGACAGCCAAAAAACAGGCCTTTGCCTGCCCGAATCACCACCGAGTTGATATGACCAAAAACGTTAATCTGAGGAAACAAACCCATTTTTCCAGCAAATGTGGACACATACAGGGCATCAAATCTTTGGCCAAAAATCCGGGTCATCTACGCGACAGCCAAAAAGGGATGACATCCCCGAAAGCCAAAAACAGGCCTTCGCCTGCCCTGAATCACCACCGAATTGATATGACCCAAAACGTTAATTTGAGGAAACAAACCCATTTCCCCGGCAAATGTAGACAAATGCCAAACACCAAATCTTTGACCAAAACCCAGGCCATCTACGCGACAGCAAAAAAAGTGGCGTCGCCACCCCGACAGCAGAAAACAGGCCCCCGCCTGCGAAAAGGACAAAACGAACCCAATTCCCCGCAATCCAAACCACAACAATATATTACAGGGAATTCTCAAAAATGCGAATGTGGATAACTATTTCTCACCATAATATATCATCGCCGTCCCTGGAGTCTGCCGGTAAGCATGGACATTGACAAATCCGCATTCTTCCATCAGAATGCAAAATTCTTTCGGCTCCGGAAACGACTCAACCGATTTATCGAGATATTTATACGCCTTATAATCTCCCGACAAAATCCCGCCGATAATCGGCATGATTTTGCGAAAATAGAATTTGAAAAGTCCCGCGATAATTTTATTGCCGGGAATCGCCGGTTCGATTATGACCAGCCGTCCTCCCGGAGCCAGGGCCCGAATAATATCTTCCAGTGCCTCTTTTTTCTCGATAATATTTCTGATGCCGAAACCGATGGTCACGGCATGAACGGATTTATCAGAACAGGGCAATTTGAGAGCATCCCCCTGGCACAAGACAAGATTTCCCGATCCGGACAGATTCAATCTGTGCCCCGCAATTCGAAGCATCCCTCCGGCGAAATCAATCCCGATTAGATTTATATTTTCGTGATATTTATCTTCCAAAATTTTCAAAAAATCACCCGTCCCGCAACATAGATCAAGAGCATTCTTACCGGACAAGTCTCCCAGGAGCCCCACGGCCTTGCGCCTCCAACGCATATCATTGAATCCGGACAGCAGCCTGTTCAATAGATCATATCGGGGACTAATCCGGTCGAACATCGTCCTGATTTTTTGTCCATGACTTTCAGCCATAGAAAAGAAAGTAACAATTAGTATTGAAGAGAGCAAGCTCTTCAAAATAATTTGAGAATTCAAAATTTTAAGACAACCTTCTCAATTGAAATATCGTCTTTAAAGTACATAAAAGATAGAACGAGTTTGTTATCCATAAGGAGGCAAAGTATGCGGGTAAGCAGGCAAGTTATTGGAATTCTCGCTCTGTCAACCCTTCTACTAATTGGTACTATCTCAGCCGGTGATGCTGAGAATGAAGAAAGAATCGTACCGGAACTAAAAGCGTACCGGATCAATCCTCATCCTCCCAAAATCGATGGTCTGCTTGATGATGCTGTCTGGCAATCCAGGGGTGTCGAGTTTGCCCGGGATTTTATTCAGCGCATTCCTGACGAAGGAGAGCTGGCCAGCGAATCGACTCTGGTGGCCGTCGTTTATGACGATGAAGCGATTTATTTCGCTTTCTGGAATTATGACAGCGAACCGGACAAAATTCAAAAGCAATTGGTAAGAAGGGATAGGTACGCCGAAACCGATTGGGTCGCCGTCAGAATAGATCCTTATCATGATCATCAAACAGGATACGATTTTACCGTCACCTCGGCCGGAGTCCAAAGAGATATTAGTATATATAATGATTCCTGGACAGATAATTCCTGGAATTCGGTCTGGGAAAGCTCCGTTCAGATGCAGCCCTGGGGATGGTCGGCGGAGGTCAAGATTCCGTATCATTGCCTGAGGTTTCCCGAAAAGGAAGAACATACCTGGGGCATTGATTTTACCCGATGGATCAATCGCAACAATGAAGGCGCTCGCTGGGCATTCACTCCTGTCAGCGAAGGTGGATATGTTTCAAAATTCGGGCATCTCAGCGGCCTGACCAATATAAAACCGGTCCGGCATCTGGAAATTATGCCTTATGTTGTTTCCAGTACAGAGTTCAAACCGTCCACTCTCGGCAATCCCAACGGCAAAGATTTTTTTGGCAATACCGGGATCGATATTAAGTACGGTTTAACTTCCAATTTGACTCTGGACGCGACCATCAATCCCGATTTCGGGCAGGTTGAACTCGATCGTCCGGTTTTGAATCTTTCGGCATTTGAAACCTATTTCCCCGAACGCCGACCGTTTTTTATTGAAGGTTCCAGCCTCTTTGACACTCAATTCGGGCTGTTCTATTCCCGCCGAATTGGTCGTCAGCCTCGAGGTTATGCAGAACATGATTCACTCCTTTACTCAACCGATCGACCGGACGCCTCATCAATAATTGGCGCGGCCAAAATAACCGGTAAATTATCCAACGGCACGTCGCTGGCATTTCTCACCGCTCAGACGGCCGAAGAACAGGAGGAATTTGCGGTTGGTTACATTGATACTATCAGGTATGATGACAACGGTGAACCAATTGAAAAGTATGTTGAAACCGGTCGTCAAAAACAAACCATCGAACCAACTGCCAACTATTCCGTTCTCAGGCTGAAACAGGATATTTTTAATAATTCATATGTTGGTGTAATGTTTACCAATGCCAGCCAGAAGTCACGTGATCCTGCCAATGCTGGCGGAGTTGACTGGCGCCTGAACGCTAACAATAATTCCTGGGGTACTAATGGCCAGCTCGTTTATAGTAAGATTGATGGACAGAAAACAGGTTTTGGTTTCTATGGAGAAATTAAAAAACTATCCGGGAAGCACTGGCTCGGCGCGGCATATATTAAAATTATCAATCCACATCTAAATCTCAACCATCTCGGGAGAACGACAGTCAACGGTTTGAGAGAAGGCGCTATGTGGATACAATATCGCACCGATGATCCCTGGTGGATTTTCAGAAGAACCTGGAATAATTTCAATATGTATATGGGCTGGACCTATGATGGGTACAATTACAAAAAAGGCAGCAATTACAATTTCCAGGCCGAATTCACTAATTACTGGTCACTCGGAGGAGGTTTTAACATTCAAGCCGACGAATATGCCCCATGGGAATTACGTGGCAATGGTATCTGGGAATGGCCTAATAATCCAATTTATAGTTGGTGGGCCAGCCTTAATACCGATTCACGCAAAAAGCTGAATTTCAATATTAACCCCGGCAGCGGTGGTGATCGCGAGGGTCATTGGTGGGCCAATTATATAGGGTTTAATTATCGCCCTGCCAGCAATATGGAAGTGTCGCTTGGCGCGAATGTTCACAAAACTGTTGGAACAACTCATTGGGTTGAAAACGTCGACGAGACGAATGCTTCAGGCGAAACAATTACTACATCGATATTCGGTACCAGATTCCAGGATCGATTCACTCCCGGTTTTACGTTTAGTTACGTTCCCAGCCCGAAAATATCGATTCAGTTTTCGGCGCAAACATTAATTACGTCGGTTTCCCATTCTGATTTTAGATATTATCGAGACGGGAAAAATTATGAAGCTTTGACTGATGATCCGGATGTTGATTCAACCGAAGCGGTCTTGTATGAATCATTGAACGCTGGCAATAACTATAATTACTCAGCAATCAATTCGACCCTGCTTCTGCGCTGGGAATATCTACCGGGAAGCACTCTGTATCTGGTGTGGACTCGGTCGCGACCAGAAGTTGATATGAATGTCAATAACTTGGATGTTTCTCGCGATTTGAAAAAACTATTTTCCGGAAATGACAACAATCTCTTTCTCATAAAGGCATCTTACTGGTGGAATATATAACTATTAACACCATGCTCGCTCCAACCCGCCCCCAGGTTTATATCCTGGGGGCAATAAAATAACGCGATCATGGCATTAAAAAATATTGAAAGGTTTTCTTAATTGATTTGATATTGATAAAAATAGTGGCTTAGGGGCTGGTCACCAGGTTAAGGAGGAATAAATGTTATTTCAACCGTGTCGAATTGGATTAAGCTCCATTCTCGTTTTTCTAACCTTTTCAATCGTAGCTGGACAGGAAAGCGCTGATAATGCCGACGAAGTTCGGGAGGTAAAGGCTTATCGAGTAAACCCTCACCCGCCTAAGATAGATGGATTTTTAGATGATAATGTATGGAATACCGATGAGATCGAAATAACCAGCGGATTTTTACAGCGGCTGCCCGACGACGGAGTGGCGGCGACGGAATCAACCAGTGTCGCAGTGGTCTATGATGATGACGCGATATATTTCGCTTTATGGAATTTTGATTCGGAACCGGATAATATCGTAAAGCAGATGGTGCGCCGTGACCGGATCGGCTTAGCTGATAATATCAGCATCATTATGGATCCCTATCATGATCATCAAACCGGTGTCGAATTTTGCATAAGTTCTGTAAACGTCCAGGTAGATCGGATTTATTATAATGACTCCTGGTCAGATCATTCCTGGAATGGTGTTTGGGAAAGTGCCGTACAGATTCAACCCTGGGGCTGGTCGGCGGAAATAAAAATCCCCTATCATTGCCTGAGGTTTACGGAGAAAGATGTTCATACCTGGGGAATCAATTTCTCGAGGTGGATCTATCGTAAAATGGAAGATGTCTATTGGTCGCACTGGCCGCTGAGTGAAACCGGATTTATATCTCATAGTGGTCATTTGACGGGACTAACCGAGATAACGCCGTCTAAGCATTTGGAAATAATGCCTTTCGCGGTTTCCAGTTCAGAATTAAAACCTTCTACGCCGGGAAATGACGGAAAAGATTATTATGGCAATACCGGAGTTGATATTAAATACGGAGTGACTTCCAATCTTACCCTGGACGCTACCATAAATCCCGATTTCGGTCAGGTAGAACTCGATGCGCCGGTTCTTAATTTATCCGCATTTGAGACATGGTACCCGGAACGGAGGCCATTTTTTATTGAGGGCATGGATCTGTTTCGAACGGACTTTCAATTATTCTATTCCCGTCGCATCGGTCGCCAGCCTCGCGGTTGGATTTCTGATACTTTAAAAATTTATGAAACTAACAGACCTGACGCGACTTCCATAATAGGGGCCGCCAAACTGACGGGGAAATTGGCCAATGGTACATCATTAGCGTTTTTGACTGCACAAACGGCGGAAGAAACAGAAGAATATGCCATCGGTTATACGGACACTGTCGGTTATGATGCAAATGGAGATCCAATTCCCGAATATATCGAAACCGGCCGCCCGACCGAAGTCATTGAGCCATCTGCGAATTATTCGGTAATGAGATTGAAACAAGATATATTCAACAATTCCTATGTTGGTATTATGTTTACCAATACCGCGCAGGATACCCGCTATCCAGTCAATACCGGGGGATTCGATTGGAGGCTTAATACCAACAATAATGCCTGGCATACCACCGGACAGATTGTATATAGTCGAGTTCACGGTCAAAAAACCGGATTTGGATTTGGTGGAGAAATCGAAAAAGCATCAGGCGAACACTGGCGGGGAGGAATATATCTTAATGTTAAAGATCCCTATTTAGATCTTAACCATCTGGGTAGATTAAACACTAACGGCACCCGAAGCGGCTCAGTTTGGATTGGATACAGGGAAGATAATCCCCAATGGATTATTCGAAGAATGAGTCATAATTTCAACACCCATGTCGGGTGGACTTACGATGATTATAATTACAGCCGTAATACGAATTACAATTTTTATATGCAATTTTTGAATTTCTGGTCGATGGACGGCGGAATAAGTTTGGACGCGATTGATTATGATCCGTGGGAAACGAGAGGTAACGGCAACTGGGAATTGCCCGATAATAAAACTTACAATTGGTGGGCTGGCCTGAATTCCGATTCGAGGAAAAAATTATCATTTTCAATACATCCGGAAGGCGGATCCCGTCGCAGTGGAAATTGGTGGTCTAATTATTTAGGTGTTGTATATAGAGCTGCCAGTAACATTCAAATATCTGTCGGTGCGAATTATAGTAAGACTACTAGTCAATTGAGATGGGTGGAAAATGCGGAATATAAAAGAGATACCGATACCATTTTGGTTCCCGTATTTGGCAAGATGGATCAAACCTCTTTCAGACCCAGAGTTACTTTTACTTATGTTCCCAGTCCTTCATTATCAATTCAATTCTCGGCACAAACTCTGATATCAGCATTAAACCATAATGATTTTTCGGTGTACGGCGGAGGACAGGATTACAATTATGACCATTCCGTTCTAAGCGATACCGTTGATTATGAAGTCATTAATGGAGAATCCATTCCAATCAGTCGTCGAGAAATGAACAGGAGGGACAATCGATTCAACCATTCGTCCATTAACTCGACGCTTATAATGCGCTGGGAATATCGGCCGGGAAGTACTCTCTATCTGGTTTGGACTCGTTCCCGTTTAGAGCGTGATTATACGACAGGAGAATTCGACATGTCCCGCGACGTCAATCGCTTTTTCAAGGGAAATGACAACAATCTCTTTCTTATAAAAGCGTCCTATTGGTGGAATATATAACAATCAACACCATGCTCGCTCCAATATCCCCTCAGGGCAAAAGCCCTGAGGGATTTATCTATCGATTAAGTTTTCAGGATATTAAAAACTATAACTTCCAGCCCCTTGGTTCTTCATGATAATCCTGAATCATCTGCCAGGCCTCTTCCGCTGTTGACGCATAACGGAAAAGATCGAGATCATGAGAATCAATAGTGCCTTCATTTACGAGAAAATCAAAATTAATCAGTTGCGCCCAAAAATCTTTACCGAATAATATAATAGGGATGCGCTTGGTCTTATCCGTCTGAACCAGTGTCAGGGCTTCAAATAATTCATCAAGTGTTCCATAGCCGCCGGGGAAGGCAACAAGGGCTTTTGCCCGCATAAGAAAATGCATTTTCCGGACGGCAAAATACCGGAATTGGAAACACAATTCGGGAGTTATATATTCATTGGGTCTTTGCTCCATCGGCAGGGTAATATTCAAACCTATTGATTTGGCGCCGCAGTCGCGGGCGCCCCGATTGGCGGCTTCCATAATACCCGGCCCGCCCCCGGTTACGACCACAAAATCAGCCCCATGCGAATTCTGGGATTCGCGCGAAACCAACTCGGCAAACCGGCGGGCTTCATCATAAAATCCTGATTTGGCTTCCACGCGCCGGGCGATTGCCAGCTCTTTTAAAAGTTGTGGATCGCGAGGTTTCTTCTTAAGCCGCCCTTCAATCTTTTTGATATATTTATCGCATTCTTTCGGCTCAGCAATCCGTGTTCCGCCAAATACGACAATTGTTGAACGAATATTATGCTCACGAAGAGACAACTCAGTCTTAGCTAATTCCAATTGCAGGCGAACCGGCCGAAGTTCGTCGAGCATTAAAAAATCCGAATCCTCAAATGCCAGTCGATAAGAAGGTTCTGCCTTCCACCATTTATTTTTTCCGTTTTTCTTTTTGGTTGTCATTATTGGGTCGCTTCCTTAATTAGATAATTTTTCAGCTTACTTGAATTTACGTTCCAGCCCCATATCTTCTTAATCGGTACTGGAGACGACTAAGTCAACCTCTTCGCCGGGTAAAAGTTCGGTGCCAGGATCCTCGGATTGTTCCAGAACAGTTTCAGGCAAGTAGTTTTCATTGACAATCCGAGTAATTAATCCCACCGCCAATCCTTTTTCCTCAAGGCGCATAGTTGCCTCATCGAGCGATAATCCGATTAGGCGGGGTACGAATACTGTCCGTTGATAGGATCCTTGATTGACCATAAGATTAACTTCGCTGCCATAAGGTATCTTTTTGCCCGAAGCTGGAAACGAGAATACGACTACTTTTTCAGGCAATGAATCGGTGCTGGTCCATTCAATATCACCTAGAACAAAACCTTCCGCCTCAAGATTTAGTTTAGCCTGCCGTACAGAAAAACCCCGCAGTTCGGGGACTTCGACCGCCTTCTGACCCAACGAAACGACAACTTTCACGATTCGTCCCGCCTTCACCAAGGTGCCTCCGGAAGGGAATTGCGAAAGTATCGTCCCGGTTGGTTTATCGGGATGATATTCCTCGGATGTGATTTGCAAAGATATATCAGCTTCCATTAATATCGGTTCGGCTTCGACGACCGTCATTCCTTCGACGTTAGGCAACGAAAATTCATTGCCGTGACGAGTGACTATCGGCATAACAATTGAATTAACGATTAAAAATAAAATATAAAGAATTACAAGCGTCGCTATCACCCTTATCGTGATTCTTCCCCATTTAGTTGTTGTCCAGAGTATCTTTCTTTCCAGATGTGATTTTATCGACATAATGGATTACAATGCCTCACAATTGAATTGTCATACATTAATTATACCAAAAAAACATGTTAGAGATTTTTTTAAGTCGTGCCAAGTCTTTTCTTGAGTCTGACACAAAAAGCGCCGTCCAAATTTTCGATAGCGGGATAAGTTTTCGTGAAACCTCGTTCATTGACTAATTTAGGCGGTATGATTCGACTGGGAACATCGACCGTAAAGTCGCGCCTTTCCAATAGAAATTCTTCGATGATGGAATCATTTTCATAGCGTATAATAGTGCAGGTTGAATAAACCAGAATTCCACCCGGAGCGACAAGATTGGCGGCATGCCTGAGCATCCGCGCCTGTAAATCCGCCAGCTTCAACGAATCGCCGCGATCCTTCATCCATCTCAGATCGCTATGCTTGCCCACGACGCCCCAGCCGCTGCAAGGGACATCAATGAGAACTCTATTGCAGGTCGGTCCTTTGAAGTCAAAAACATCGCACACAACCGGAATTATATTGGTCACGCCAAGTTTTTTGGCATTAGTCAGTAGCGTCTCTAATCGATTGAAATTAATATCGACCGCCGTTATTCTACCCCGATTATTCATCAGGAGCGCGGCATATGTCGCTTTCCCGCCCGGAGCCGAGCAAAAATCTATAATCTTATCATCCGGCTGAGGATTTAAAAGTCTCACGGGAAATCCGGCCGATTCATCTTGAATATAAACCCGCCCCTGTTCAATTAATTCATTTTCCAGAGGAATGCCCCGCTGATGAATATAAAAATAATCCTCAAGGTAAGTTCCCCGGATATAGTGAATATTGTTTTTCTCGAATAGCTCGATAAGATTTTCTGAACTGAAATTGAGCCCGTTGACGCGATAGGTCAACCGAGGCGGTTGATTACCCTGGTGCAACACCTTTTCGGCGCGCGTCATCCCAAATTCATTGATACAATATTCAACGAACCAATCGGGATAGCTGTAGAAATTCGCCAGATACTCGACCGGAAATTCACGACGATCAGGGAAGACCACTTTTTCCGGAGAGCGCAGATAATTCCTTAAAACAGCATTAACAAAGGCGCCTCGCGATTGATGTACCAATCCCCTCGCAAGGTTTACCGATTCAGAAACCGCCGCTCCGGGCGGAATACGATCGGTGTAAATCAATTGATACAATCCGAGGCAAAGAATGTTTCTGGTAACATTATCGAGTCGGGCGTTGGGCCGTTGAAGGAAAAATGAATAGGTAAAATCAAGCCGCCTTTTCATTTTTATTACGCCATGACAGAGTTGCTTTAGGAAGCGGCGGTCAAGATCGGTAAAATCCAATTCTTCGATTACATTATTGATAGCGTTATCGCTGTGCCATCCCTTATCGAAGACCAGGGCCAGGGCATGAATACATGCTGCCCTGACGGGATCATATTTCTTACCTTTTTTACCTTGGGGGTTCGTCAAAATGTCTCCATTTTGTCCCGACTCAAAAGGCCGGAGTTGCTGCTTAAACTAAGGTGCTCTTTCAATTTATCGGTCTATTCTTTTATTTGTTAATGCCAAATTACAGTAATGCGCTAATCGGGTCAAGGTATGTTTCTTCTTCATTTACGTAACCCATCTTCGCCCGGTGGAAATGAAACGACGACATTTGAGCCGCGTCAAAAAGGAATATCGATTCAAGCACTTCGCTGGGTTTGGTGTATCCGCCCTGACCGAGTCCCAATTCCATTTCAATAACGGCATTCGGCAATAAATCATTTAATTCCAGACGGTAGATTGCCGGTCTTATCTCAACTTCTTTTCCACCATCTTTGGTTGTTCGTAAGGCGATAATCGAATCCCGTTCCAGCAATTTCTCAATTGCTGACCCCAAAGGACCAGGATCTCCAAAATCCCCGCTTATTTGATAAGTAGCTCGATTTAATAGCGTCGAGATGGCGGGGGCTTTCGAAAAAATTTGTTTATATTCCCGGATAAAAAAACCTTCCGGTAAAGTATGCGATAACGCATCCAGATGAGCCTTAAGGCAGCTTCCTTCCGTTTGAATATCCAGATACTCCTCATCGGAACTATAACCAAGAGGCAAAGGCGGGCCGAAAGACAATTTCTGATGAGGATGAAAACCCTGACTATATACAACCGGGAGCCGGGCCCTTCGAATCGCCCGCTCAAATACTCTGTTATTTTCGAGATGCGAAAGAAACCGGACTAAACCTTTTTTACCCCATTTGATCCTTAGTTTGCCCCTGGCGGGACTGACTACGGACGCCGCCACCGTAATCTTGCGTTTGCGGCGGCCAAACATGTTGGACTCGTTTTCTTTAACCGCGAAAGATTCCATATTATCCCCGGCTTCAAGAACCTTAATGGCATCTGCCGATGATTTAGAACGTTCCTTCTGGAGTTTCTCTTTCGATTGCCCTCGGTCAATATGATCCCAGGGGAGCTTGGCCGAAAAAATCAAAGCTCGAGCATAATCGCTTATCTTCAAATTTTGGCTTTCAAAGGCGGCATGCCAGACTTCGGGTCTGAAATATTCCGACCAGCCGTCAAAACGAGCGCCATTCTTATAGGCTTCAAGAATAACTTTCCCGAGCTTTCGATCGCCGCGGCCAATAACTCCCTCAAGATATGAAAGTTGCGGATTTCTAAATTTGAGATTTACCTCTCTTGCCTGAATGCCCCGCCCGATCATTTCCTGCTTTCTTTTAATTTCCTCGGGAGTACAAATTTCATCCCATTGATATGGAGTATGCGATTTGGGAGAGAATGGGGATATTGTGACATTTATTCTTTTTTGTCCCTTGAATTTTCGCCCCAGCCGGACGACTTTCATTATCAAATCCATGATACCATAAATATCATCATCGGTTTCCATCGGCAGCCCTATCATAAAATAGAGCTTTACCAGTTGCCAGCCCCTTTCGAAAGCGATCTGGCAGGCGTTTAGCAAATCGTCTTCCTTGATGTTTTTATTGATTACCCGGCGCATCCTTTCGCTTCCGACTTCGGGAGCAAACGTCAAACCGGTTTTATGAGATTTACTTGCGGCATCGGCCATTTTCTCATTAAAGCTGGCGGGCCTTAATGAAGGAAAAGAGACCGATACTCTGTGTTTTTCAAGTTCGGCCGACAACGAGACAGTCAAATTCTCAATCCCGGGATAATCGGTGCTGGATAACGATAACAATCCGACTTCATTGTAGCCGGTAACAGCGATATTCTTTATCACCTGTTCCTTTATTTTCGACGATTTGCGAACCCGAACCGGCTTATAGATTTTGCCTGCCTGACAAAAACGGCAACCCTGAGGACAACCCCGCATAATCTCTATCGCGATCCGATCATGAGTCGTCTCAGTCAGCGGCATGAGGGGCAGTTCGGGATAATATTCGGTTTTTAATTCGCTGACATGACTTGAAATAATTTTTTCGGGAATTCCGTCAACGGTTGGCCGTAAAGTTTCAGCATCGTAAAATGAAGGAACATATATCGACTTCAATCCGGCTAGTTGCCGCAGGCGATCCTGTCGAGATTGACCCATACTTGATATTGAAATATCTAAAAGCCCAGGTATTTGCTCTTCGACTTCACCGATATAAATGAAATCGAAAAAATCTGCCATCGGCTCAGGATTAAAGCAAATCGGTCCCCCAGCGGCGATTAACGGATGACTGTCATTCCTGTCGCGCGCCAATAAAGGAATTCCAGCCAAATCCAGCATCGCCAATACATTGGTATAGACCATTTCATAAGACAGGCTGAAACCGATCAGATCGAATTGACTTATCGGACGATGAGTTTCAAGAGAGAAAAGAGGGATATTTTCCCGGCGCATTAGATCGCTGGCGTCTGGTGCAGGAGCGTAAACCCGTTCGCAAAGAACATCGTCACGCCTATTGAAAAGATGATACAGAATTTGACCGCCCAGATATGACATCCCGACTTCATACATGTCGGGATAGGCCAGGACAATCTGAAATTTGTCTAATGGATCTTTTTTTATTTGCCCGATTTCACAGCCAATATAACGGGCGGGTTTTTCCACAAAGGGGAAGAATTTTCTCTCGAGTTCTTCTCTCAGCATAAGAAAAAACCCCGGCTTGGCCGGGGTTCGAGTTAGCCGTAAATTTCGGCTTCGTTACATTTGCAAACCCCGACAGGTTTATTGGAAAATCTCCAATTGCCTTCTTTCTTCTGCGCGCGCACCAGCTTTATGTAGCTGATTTCGTTTTGGCAGATGGGGCAAACATTAACCTGTTTTTTCTTGTTTATTTTGTCCGCAAATGACTGCTTTTTCGCCATGACTCAAATTCTCCTCTATCGCGATTTCAGTTTTCTCAAGTTTTAATTTCTCAATTCTCAAAACGGCCATTAATTTAGTGGCTTCTTTTATAATTTTCAACCCTTGACTGCCGGAAAAATTATTTCCGCTGGCCTCAAATTCTTTATCGGCAGAAATATAATCTTTATTGCGCAAAGCTCCAAGAGCTCGGCAGTAAGCTTTTTCCTCAAAACTCAGCATAATTCTATACGCTTATCCCGACGTTCGGGTTTTAATTTCTTTCAATTTTTTTACGTAAGGATCGACTTTATACCCTTCCATTTGAAGGAAATATATAACCGAGGCGGCCATGTGGAGATAAACCGAATCGGTTTTTGATTCTGCTGATTTTATAATATCGTTAAGACAGGTTAGCAAATGGCCATGCTTTTCAATCAGGTTATCCATTTCCAATACTTCTCGGCGGAGCATTAATTGGTACTGATCAGTCAAAGGAACTTTCTCCTCGCCTTTTTTAAGCGTTAATTTGAATGATCCCTGACCCAGCGATTTAATCCAGATTTTCAGCTCTTCCGCGAGCTTTTGATAACTTGCGTCATCGTAATAAATCAGTTCGTTATACAGTCCGCTCAGAAGTCTAGCGGCCTGCGATTGTTGAGAGGGTAAGGATTGAATCGTTTCCAGCCAACCCTTTTTCTCGGATAAAAATCTCGTTAGTTTTTCTTCATTCAAAGTTCCCCGGCGACATTCGCTATAAATATCATCCAGCTGGTTCAACCCAATTAAAAAATCAATCTGCGGTGATTTTTGGGTGATCATATCATCCAATAACCGTGAGACTTGGCGCTCCAATTTGTCTATTGCCTGAATATGGCTCAAGATTTCTCTCCGGTTCCCAGACGGGAATCGAATGTTCGTTCCATTTTATCGGTCAGATAATCTTCAATCAATTGACTGAGGCGATCGACCATGCCTTCAAGCCGATCTGATCTTTTAGATGGATTCTGAACCGGACATATTAATCCCGCTAGTTTCAATGTCGCCACGGTTTTTAGCACATGATACGAATCCAGCGAAGAAACCGCGATAATATCATTTATATTGCGATGGCCGTCAATTAAAGCCAGGATATTCCACTCGTTCGGCTCCAGTGTGACTTCCCGCTTCTGATCATGCTCCGAAGGCGACAGGGCAAAAACTACCGAAAAATCAGGTAAAAATTCCTTAACTCGTGTTATCTCATCGAGCCGGCGCATTCCTTCCAGAACGATATTTTCCGTGGATAGATTGACCGTGATTTCCTCTTCGGTAGGGAATTGATTTTCGTAAAATTTAAATGACCCTTGATCCCAGGCCATTAGTGAATAGATTAATTCCTCGACCTGATTTCGTACCACATGTTCAAGATCAGCCCGATCAATATAGCTTTTTTCAATTAATATCTGGCCAAGTCGGCGACCCGAAGATTTTTCATTAGCCTGAATCGAGATAGCCTCATCCAGTTGTCCCGAGGTCAATCTACCGTTTTCAACCAGCATTCGCCCCACATGATAGGTTTTGCGAGGACCGTAACCGTATATTACCGAACCATTTTTGAAATATACCATGACGATATCATCATCGCGCTGGATACCCAGCGTACCGGTCTTGCGGCTGGTCAACACCAACTGAAAAATCTCAGGAAGAGTAAACCGTTCAATATTTCCCTGTAAATCCAAATCCATATATTAATTTCCATCCCAAAATTTGATAACCTAACAATATAAAATTTCTCGGGCAATTGTCAATGGTATTCAATTTTATTGTCAAGGCCAAATACAAATGTCCTGTTTTGTTAATTGAGCATCCATCTTTATTCGTGCGATAGATTTCAAATTTAGCGACTATATGTCGTTAGACAATTTGGACACGAGTAGTTAGACATAATTTGTCTTTTATCAATCAGAAAACGTCGAAGGAGCGGCTTCTGTCGCTGAAGGGTTGGGGATAATCTCAAAGAGGATGTAGGGTGTTCTGTCTATATAAAGATAAGCTGATTTTCACAAGTCGTGTCGTGAGAATATTGGATGAAAGAAATCGAATTTGCAGGCGAACCATAAAACAGTAGAAAAGAGAATACAAAATAAAAAACTATTGCCATTAGATAAAGTGCGTCTTAATTTAAGGTATCACCGTTTTCGGTTTGTCCGGCAACATACCATGGAAAGGTTTTGATTGTTTAACGCTTCTAAATATCTGAATAAATTCAGGTTATTGAATATTCGATTACTGTTAAAATCTTTTCTATATTTGATTATTCTTTTCTGCGTTTTTGCATATGGCGTATATGTGGGGCATTTTAAGGTATTCCCTTTTGAGGTCATTATCCATACAAAGAATTTATCTCAGAATTTCATTCTGGGCTCATCCTATAATAGGAAATTTAAAAACACAGTCGAGCGTATTCATAAAAATACTCTGACGGGTAATTATGGTAAACCAATAGATGAGACAAAAACCATGGGAAATCATCGGTATTCTTTTTATGTCGCCGGGCATACTTACGGAACCCCGGCATCATGGATCGATGCTAAGGGGTTATATGAACCTTTTGTTGAAAAATTTGATCTAATCAGGAATCATGAATCAATGAGCTTCGGCTTTTTAACTGGCGATGTTGTTAGATCGGCAAACAATGACGCATGGGATTTGGTGGAAAAGGATATAGCTCTATTAGGAATCAAGACATATATAGCTCCGGGAAATCATGATGTAAAATTGGGTATGTCAAATCCGCAGCGCGACCTGTTTCAACAACGATTCGGAAAGACATATTTTTCGTTTTTATATAACGGGGATCTTTTCATAGTCCTTGACCCAAACCTTGATGGATGGAATATTTCCGGGAAGCAATTAGACTTCTTGAAGAGTACTTTGGAGATAAATCAAAATCAGGTGACAAATATTTTCGTATTTTCTCATCAACTTATATGGTGGGACATTAAAAGGCTGAATTTTGCGAGTATTAAGCCCAATTCTTTGAATGGACGGTCACAAAACACTAATTTTTGGGATGAAGTCTTTCCGCTGTTTTCCAGCCTTAATAATAAAGTGTATATGTTTGCCGGGGATGTTGGTGCACACCCGAAAGGAAATGAACTGTTTTTTACAAAACACAAAAATGTTTCGTTTTTTGCATCAGGAATGGGGGGTGGATATAGAGACAATTTTTTAATCGTCGATGTAAACGAGAAATATGTTTATGTCGACGTCATCCTTCTTAATTAATTTGACATTTATGAATAAGGACAATTACTTAAGCGTGTCAATACCGCTGACATATTTAGAACTTTTGGTTATGCGGAATGGAAAGAACCGGGTAATTTCATGAGCCATGCTGTCATATTCAGGTTCATATTTCAACTCCAATATGGTATCTGTATAATTTTGTGACCGGTTTACAAAACAATTATTAAATATACCTATTTTGGTGAAGGACATATCAGTGTCAATCGTTATCCGGAATTTGCCGTCCGTCGAAAGATAATATTTCCTCTGATAACTATTTAGCAATGCCGGTTCGAGCAGCCCGACAAATAGTTTTAATCTATCGGGGATATCTGAACTTTTAATCAAGTCGATAATTGTGCAATAATCAAATCCCGATTCGATTAAGAAAGATTTCAGGCGGTAAGAATCTTTCCACCCCACTAATCCTTCCTTTATTTTTAATTCGAGGGTTGGCTTTTCGGCCAAGCCAAAAGTCTCGCCATACCATCGGATGCGAACCTTCAGGCGCGATTGCGAACCGATTACATTCTCCCGATAGTTATGAAGACTATAAGAATCAAGATAGATATTATTAACGGTGCGCTCATAAAAGACTTCTTTAAACATGACGGAGTTAAGTCGTACGAGGGCGCATATTTCATGCTTTGTTAATGAAGAGATGTAGAACTTTCTCTCAAATCGAGCACTGTCTAAATTTAGAAAATTATGTACCGTAGCGATATTTCCCACAAAGGTACGTTTTTCCTTATTTACTGCTTTTTCCATATTCAACGCCATATAACATTTCTTTAACCTGCGTTTGATCCGATGTAACAGAAGTATTATCAATAATCAATTTTGATAAATCTTCAACCAGATATGGAATGACAACTCTATCTGAGTTCAGCCTATCAACGGTTATCGTACCAGGACCAAATTCCGGCTTTTTTTGATAAACCGCAAATCCGACTCGGCATTGGATTATATCCAAATCACTCATTGCGATACTCGACATATCCTTTGACGCAACAGCAATTTCAGCATTCTCGATTATTGTCTTATAAGCTTCAATCTGGCTGTTCTCACCGGCCGATATCCCCTTATCACCGGCCCCATCGATAGTAATATCAGTTAGCTTTATTATAGAACCTGACACATCAAGAGCATCATTGCCGCAATTTTCAAAATGTAGAAATCGTGCGGTCCCTTTAACAAAATCACCGTCAAAAGCATCACTAAAGCTGTTTTTGAACAGCAAGTTTTCGAGTACAAATTCAGTCCGAATAATATTGAGATAATCTTCACATTGATTATTTTGCAAAATACAGTTTCTCATTTCAACCGGAGACTCAAAGAAATTGACCGCTCCGGAAACCGCCCACCCGCCCTGCGCCGGATTAGAAAGATTATCAAATATTACATACTCCAGAACAGATACAGAATCCGCGTTGACTATGATTAGCCCCTGACCGGTAGAGTCTGCCGAAATTATCTTTACAGGATTACCCGGCTCGCCAGTAAAATAGAGAGGCGAATAAGAAAGAATAGCGGCGTCATTTATAAGATTCAGAGTCGTCCCGCCCAAACAAATCAATTTGTAATCTGGCGGGATAATCATATTTCGATCTATTTTCCAATTTCCGTGACGAACAATAATTGTTTTGTTCTCGCGATTCAGATCAAGAAATTCAAATCCATTCGGGTTTGGTTTTTCATGCATGATATTGCTATTTAATAGACCATTATTGATCCGTTTCCAGCTAAAAATCGAAATTGAATCGATTCGACTGGAGCCTAATATTGAATAATTGAGATATATTTCATTGATAGTCGAATCGGTCCATTCAAGATTATCCTGTAATTTGAATATTAAATTTTGAAATTCCGCCGGTTTTGATTTAACCATTGCGGCGAAGATTGTATTGCCGGAAGGTTCCGCAATCTTTTGGCCGAATCTTGACAAATAACGAATTTCAACTGGAAGGAGTTGAATATTGCCGATTTCAAGATCCAATTCAGTTCCTTTTTTTGAATTTAGATAAGCATGGATCGCTTTGGTTGGCCGTAGAGCCGCTTGAATTACTTGCTGGTTATTATATAGTATTCTCTCGGAATAATGAAAATAAGGAAATTCGCTGTATATAATTCTCAGGTTTTCCTGAAGGTCATCATCAACTTCCGTCAAAAGCGAATCGAGATATTCTTTTTGCGAAATCTTCTCCAACACTTTTACGTATTCACGGAAGATTTCGGCATCCGCAAAGATTTTTCGCTCGATATCATTTAACGGGCCGCCAAGAAAGTTATGGGTAGAGGTCAGATGTGAAATCGGATTTCCAGCATCATTGTCAAAACCGATCGGTTCCAAACGGGATGTAATCGGATTATAATAAAATCTCAGGTTATGCCATGACAGGGCGTGCCCTCCACCCATCAGATCAATCAACGCGCGATGCATCGCCGTCTTTGGTATGTCAAAAACTTCTCTGGCTGGAAGTTCTCCATGGCGAAATTTTTCCAAAAGAGAATGCCCCAGGAAAAATTGTTTGGATAAGATCGGATCATTTAAGATAGTATTGCTTTTAAACATATCAATATTGGCCGCATTGAGTGAACTAAGTCCGGTGCTCCCTCCGATATGCCAGTGAGCCTGCAGATCCTGCCAGAAGAGATTTTCATTGAATTTAATTATCGGACCTTCCCGATTCTCGGTATGCTCAATCAATCTTTTTTCAAAATGTTCTTCGAGGGCATAAATGCCGACATCTTTTCCGTTGAGCGAAACCCTGACGAATTTATATCTGAGATTGACGATTTTTTCTCGTGCCAGCGCTTTTTGAAAAAGCCACTCATAGACATAATCCCGTGCGCGGGGATGATGCAGAGAAAACTGCTTCATTCCAAAAAGGGCGCTATCGCCTCTAATTTTTACCCGATACGACCATTTATCACCCTGAAGGTTGTCCTTGGTCCAATCGCCTTTGAGTCGGATTTTGGCACGGTAAATATCATCCCCATAACGTATTTCCGCAGGGACAAAATTATCGGAGCTTGATATTAATATCTGTTTTTCAAGAGCCACGGCTCTGTCATAAACAAGTTTTTGAAAGTCCTTAAACTTTATATCGATCTGAATATAATCGGGATGCGACGACAGGCCCTTGATATAATTGCCAATCACTCCGATCCGGGTTTGCATAATATTTTCGACAATATGATCTAAATTATGCGCATCACCTCGCTTAAATAACATCATACCGTAGTATGCGCCTGACAAACCGACGCCCAATAGAACTACTATATGGATACCTATTAGAATTAGAAGTTTCAGAGAACGTGGAAATGTTTTTGCATATCCAAATAGAGAGGAAACCCAGCCGCCTCGTGGATGCGGTTCTTTGAGTTTCATTTATGCCAGACCTTTGTTATCCATAAGAGTAATCTGGATTTTATCGTTTAGCCCATAAAGCTCATCGCGGGCTTTTCCAAGCTGATCATAACCTTCAGATTCAACTACAAATGAGGCTTCGGTTAATTCCTTGTTTTCGTCGGAACGTTTGAGATCTATTCCTTTGCAGTATTTTGATAATATATCAATGATCTGTTTCAATTCCAGTTTCTTCTCACCGGTTGATGTTACGGTTAAATAGATGCTGTTTCCATCTATCCTTTTGCGCGATTTCCGAGTTATAATTATACTGAGCCCAATCAGGATGAATGCTATGATTGTAATCTTGCGCTGGTCGGCTCCAAGCCCCAAGCCTACCGCTATCGCCAGGAACAGATATGCCAATTCTTCCGGTTCTTTAATTGCGGCTCTGAATCTAACGATTGATAACGCTCCGACCAATCCGAGCGATAATGCCAAGGATGATTTGACAATAGTGATTATTACCATCGTTGTCATTGTTATCATCAGAAAATTGCGGGCGAACATATTGCGATTGGATAAAGATGTGCCATAACGCTGGTACAAATATCCGAGAATTAACGCCAGAATACCGGCCAGGATTATATTAAATATGAATCCCAGTATTTCTATTTCGATAGATTGCGTCGATAAAAATTGCTGAAATGAGTCAAATTTATTCATGCCCGTATCTCCTCATACGACAGTAAATTAAACCTTGGCATTGATGCGAAAAGCTTCCAATAGTTTGCTTTATCACTTTCGCTATGAGCATTATCCTGGTAAATACGTGATTACAACCTTAGCCTTGGATTAAACAACAACCTTTCGTAAAATTGTAGTCTCTCAAATAATCCACGTCAACAAGAAAATAAATATTCCTCAGAGTCCGCTACACCTAAACCAAAACGAATAAGAAAATATCGAAACGAAAACTAATATCGAGAGGATTGCCAAAACTGGCATCGAATCAAAGGCACATGGATTCTGACACTTCCCCCGGTTTAGTGGACATTCAGTTAAGTTAGGGTAGCCGCCCTTTCGAAATCAACCGGGCTTTTATAGCCCAGGCTCGAATGGCGGCGTTGACGGTTATAAAACATCTCAATATAATCAAATATTTTCAATCTGGCATCCTCTCTATTGATAAATTATTCATGATAGATCAGTTCCGTCTTCAAAGTCCCAAAGAATGAATCCCTCGGGGCATTGTCCCAACAATCGCCCCGGCGACTCATACTGCGGGTTATGCGATTCTCTTTCAGCAATTTCTGATAGTTGTCCGAGGCGTACTGACGGCCTCGATCGCTGTCAGGTGATGTCCGAAACCCAGACCGTATTGGGAGTTGTAACTTCAAAACGACGGTTTAGAAGATTCGGGATTGACGGATAACTATGCTTAGAATTAGTCGTGGCACGAAACTTCCCCATCCTCTTGGCCCGTATCCCGTTCTCTCGCATCAATCGAGCAACTCGAATCTCACCACAGGCGAGACCCGACTCATTTAATTTTACCCTCATGCGAGGCGATCCATAGGTCGCTCGACTCTGTTTATGAACGATCCGAATATGAGTCAACAAAACACGATTATCTATCGACCGCCTACTCTCACAGCAACCTCGCCAATCATAATAACCGCTCCTCAATACTCGCATAGCCCGGCACATCTTCGTTACTCTCGATTCAGAGCGGCGATCCTCTATAAATTGATACTTCATCGAGGCTTCTTCGAGAAAATGGCCAAGGCTTTTTTTAAGATATCGCGCTCTTCTTTGACATCGGTAAGCTCACGTTACAATCGACGAAGTTCCGCATCGGATGCTCTCAACTTACCAAGACCCGGAAATGCTTCTTCAGAATCTTCAGCCAATTGTTTCTTCCAAAGATAAATCAGATTGACGTGAATGCCAGGATGACAGGCGACTTCGGTCGCTGTGCGGCCATCTTCAACAATTAAACCAACTGCTTCAACTTTGAAAACCCGATCATAGTGGCCACGATTCCCATTCTCCGACATCTGAACACCTCCTGAAAGAATCATAACACTATCCTTTCTCCGTGGCCACTAAACCCGGGGGAGGGTCAATCGAGCGCTATCATCGGTCGATGAAAAACATCCTGCTGTTGGACAACTATTATCCACCGGATGATCTGAAAGCCCAGATTGAATCCTTTGTAGAATATTACAATTATTAGCGATATCACGAATCGCTGGATAATGTGACCCCGGCCGATGTCTATACTGGCCAGGCGGTGCGAATACTGAAGGAAAGGGATCGAATTAAAAAACGAACCATGAAACAGAGGAAACTTTTCGGTTCAGGTTTTGCCCGTTGACAATTAAAGAAGATTTAAGTAAATTTGGCATAATGAAAGATGTGAATCGTGGTTTCTAAACACCTATATGGGAAATCTCGGTAAAGATAAGATCGCCTCTCATCCGGCTTTGGTTCTTATTCTGGGGACTGTCCTCTATCTCTGTCTCGGCTTTGCACAACCCGGAATGAATTTTGATTCCGCTACATACTCAGTCATTGCTCGCAATATGGTTGATGAAGGACGTTGGTTCAATCCCACATACACCGATTTCTACCTCAACGACTTTGTAACCCATCCACCTCTTGTAATGTGGGCCAATGCAGTAGTATTTTCCGCGTTAGGCGCCAACGATAGTACAGCCCGACTTTTCGGTGCCCTGTGCACACTCGGCGCGATCATCGCAGCTTTTTCTCTGGGAAAGGAAATAGGCGGTAAATCATACGGATTTCTATCGGGATTGGTGTTGCTGTTGACCTACAACTTCATCCAAAACGGAAACTCCGGCCTGCTCGACGTTCCGTTGAGTTTTTTCATGCTCGTGGTCCTGTGGGGTATCGCCCGGATGCAGAACTCAAATCTGCGGTGGAAACCACACATCATCGCCGGTGTGGCCCTCGGTTGTGCTTTCCTCTCAAAGGGAGTGGTTTCAGCTCCTGTTTGGGCCACCTTAGTGGCCATTGCGCTCTTTATAAGGAGGGATTGGCTAAGATCATATCGATTCTGGTGCATTCCCGGAATAGCTATCCTTCTCGTCTCTGTCTACCTCGTTATGGATCAGATCTACGCTGGCGGCGTGTTTCTCCGAAGCTACTTCTTTCACCAGATCTGGAATCACTGGATCCGAAGTGATGGGCAAACCGGTTCTGGCTGGTGGTTTTTCACATATCGCTTTGCCCAGTTGTATCTGCCGTTTATCGTGTTGCTTCCAGTCGGTATGTACATGATGGTGCGAAAGAAAGTCATACTTCTGTTTCCGGCAGCCATAACCCTCATTGTGTTTTTCCTGTTCTCATCCGCTGCGACCGTGCTGTACCATCATTACTTCTGTCCTGCTTATGCCCTATCGGCCCCTGTGATTGCACTCCCTCTGTATTATTTACTTAAGAAAAACCACGTGCAGTGGCTGACCGTAGGATTTGCGATAGTATGGCTCTCGCTCGGTGTGGGAGTAACTGCTGCCGGTGTACGGATTCACACGGTTCGCGCGCCCGAAATCTACAATGCCCGTGAGTCGCTTCAATCGTTGCTCCGGGATCACCCTACTCGCTACGGCATATTTGTTCACCCCGGCAATCCTCGTTGGAATTATGTTGCCAATACAGCCTGGTATTGGCGGTCAGATATCAAGCAGTTGAGTAGCATAGAGGAAGCCGCATTGCTTCTACGTTCCGACATGCGTTTTGCATATCTATTTGTCGAATCAATGAACAGACTCACAGGTGAAGAAGCAAAAGGACTCCACCTCAGTTCATTCCTCGAGGCGGACGGAATCGTTGTATATATATCTGTTGGCGGTGTGTCGGGAAAAAGAGCCGAGTACTATAACACCCAGCTGCGCTGCAATTTTCCCTGAATCATTGCTCATCTGTGATGTGCTAAACCTCGTTTGACAGAGATTTTTGATTATCTATTTTTTCTTTCAGCACCTTATATGGGGATTTTCCTTTTAATGCACAATGTGGTCTATTGAAGTTATAGTAATCTTCCCATTGTTTCAATTTTTCATTAAGATCAACATCACCAGTATATTCTAAAAGCTGATAAAATTCGACTTCATCGGTTCCGTGAGATCGTTCAACTTTTCCATTAAGCCGAGGCGTTCGTGGTTTAATATAAACATGCCGAATCCATAAATCCGCCAAGTGCCAGTGGAATTTTGCATGAAATTCATGGCCGTTGTCAGTACGAACAGTATGAATTCGGAAGGGAAATTTGTCAATCACATAATTAACAAATTTTATAGCATTTTTCTGTATGTGTCGGCTATATATCTTTAAGGCTCTTATACGAGTGGCATCATCAATGGCTGTATATTGAAAACGGCGAATCTTTTTGCCTTCTCTGTCTTCAAATTTAGGAAACTTCACACCGACTTGGAGTGATGACCGGAAACCTGTTTTTCGTAGCGATGGGTCTGAACTGTCCGAGGTTTAATGTTCCTGGGCAAGCGATTTAATCCATTTCGCTGTAATACTCCTCGAACACCGCCGGGGGAAACCTTGATCCCATGATAACGATCCAGAAACCAAGATATGCAAAGCCGACCCAAATGATATTTCCTGCGAAGATAAATAATTTTTTTCTCAATTTCAGAGGCAAATCGTAATTTCGGATTCTGAGGACATGGCTTACTATTTATTAAGCTCTCTTCACCGTACTTCTCGCAATACCTTCTCCACTGGTAAAAAATCTCATGAGATATACCAAAATAACGGCAAGTTTTTGAAACATTTCCTGTTTCCTTAGCATGATTTAGTATCCGAAGCTTCCGGCCAATATCTCGTTGTGCTTTTGTTACCTAATACGACCTCCATATTTTTACTCTGAATCTAATTCCAAATAGAAGCGCATTTTGAAGCAAATAGCGGGCGAACCGTTTGCAGTAGGCTACTCTAAAGTGTCAGATCAAATCATCTATGAGGTACGCGAGGAATTAGAACTTTTTTGTGGTCTTGAACTCCCCGCGTCCCTAATGTTTGGCAGCGGTACGGGGAAATGTAACATTATTACACTTTTCGATTCCAATAAATATTTACCGCCCGCCAACAGCCAGAAGGCTTCGGGAATCAGCTTAATCCATTGCAAATTGGTTGGCCACATATATACACCCTGAGAATATTCCGAGCAAATAGTGATTTCAGTGATTTTCCCATTTTGCCTTAATCTGGACACAAATTAGACCCTCGTATGGCCAATACGACGCACACCGAGACGGCTTTTCCGCCGTCAGTGAAATATCAAGAAATAGGTTGACAATGTTACATAAAAGGGATATAATCAATTGCAGGAATATTATTTTATATTTTTAGGGTTCTTCCTAAGTACAGCATAAATCATCCAGGTGTCCTGCAGATAGAGGATATTTTCACGGACTGATAGCAAGGTTCTCAGAAATCAACAATTTAATCTCTAATTCCCTACAGGGGGTAATCATGCGAAAAATTAACATTTTGCTAATCCTGCTGGCTATTCTGGTCATGGCGTCGTTCATCACGGCTGAGGTGCCGCAGCTCATCAACTTCCAGGGCTTCTTGGCGGCCGCCAACGGCGAACCGGTGATTGACCCGGTCAACGTGGTGTTTACCATTTGGACTCTCCCGACGCCAGACGCCGATGAGTGCTGGGCTCAAGAGCGGATTATCGACCCGGACGACAACGGGGGATTCAACGTCATCCTGGGTATATTGAATCCCATATCGGATGCTGAGTTTGACGGGCCTGATCGTTGGCTTGGCATTCGCGTCCTCCCCGACCCCGATGAACTAATACCCCGAACGCGACTGACCTCTGCCCCCTATGCGCACCGGGTCGCCACTGTTGATGGCGCCGCAGGCGGCATCATATCCAGCGACGTATCAATTCAAGGCGACCTTACTGTAACCGGTGTATCCGGCAAGGCCACCATTGGCCCGGGCCATACTAATACGGGCGGTTTTGCCTTCGTCGCCGGTAACCGCAACATCGTGACCGGCAATTGGTCGACAATTGCTGGCGGATCACACAATACCGTAGAGGGCGACCATTCCGCCATCGGCGGAGGCAGAAGAAATCTTGTCGCTGGCAATGGTGGCTCCATCGCGGGGGGCGAGTGGAATACCGTAACCCTTGACCAAGGGTTTGTCGGCGGCGGATCTGAAAACACCGCCAGCGGCCCTGCCAGTACTGTTGGCGGCGGCGCCGGAAACGACGCCGTGGGTGAAAGCTCTGTTATCAGCGGTGGTGGAGGGGAATTCGAGAATGGAAACACGGCAGAGGGCGACTATTCTGCCATCGGTGGGGGCAGAAGAAATCTTGTCGCTGGCAATGGTGGCTCCATCGCGGGGGGGGAGGGGAATACTGTAATCCTTGACCACGGATTTGTCGGCGGCGGATCTGAAAACACCGCCAGCGGCCCTGCCAGCACTGTCGGTGGCGGCGGTCACAATATTGCCAGTAATGATTCGTGTACAGTCGCCGGCGGGGGGTGGAACACAGCCAACGGCTTTGCGAGTACCGTCGGCGGCGGGGGTAACAACACCGCCAGCGGCACGGGCAGCACAGTCCCCGGGGGGGAGAACAATACTGCAGCTGGATCGTATTCTTTTGCCGCAGGCCAAAACGCCCGAGCGATTCATAATGGAACCTTCGTATGGTCAGACATGGACCCGCTTGGTTTCGCTTCGACCGGTGACTTCCAGTTCCTGATACAGGCTTCGGGAGGTGTAGGTATCGGCACCGCAATTACCCCGGAACAGCTTACTGTTCAAGGGAATATCCTGCAAACTAATGCCGACGGAGACAATCTTTGTCTGATATCTCCTACGCAGGATGGAGGAGGCAGTATTCAAACGTTTGATCCGGCGACCGGTAGAATGATTTGCGGAATTGCAGACGGGGAAGCGGGCGGCGGCGCAATGGCGACGTTCGGCCCGAACGGCAATCTTAATATACTGTTGAGCGACCTTCGGGATAACCCTGACCATGGTTTTATATCTGTAGGAGGTGCCGATGGGTTTCCTCGGGCAAACATGTTTGTGGATGATATTGGCAACGGGGAAATAAGTATAATAAATGACCTCGGAGAACCTCTGGCACGCCTGTTTGTGAATGGTGACGGCTTTGGTGAGATCGAAGCCCAAGTCAAGGGTTTCCGTGTGGCGAATCCCGACCAGCCAGGAACTGATATCAGGTATGCTTGCCCCGAAGGCCCGGAGGCAGCCGCCTATGTGCGAGGAACCGGGCATCTGGAAAATGGAATAGCGAAAGTCACTCTTCCTGAACATTTCGGGGCTGTTGCGGTGTCTGAGGGAATCACGATTCAGCTTACGCCCCTTTCTGCTGAATCCAGAGGACTGGCAGTGGTGGAAAAAAGCCCTGATCGATTTGTTGTCCGCGAACTCAGTAACGGAGAGGGTACTTACGATTTTGACTTTATTGTCATGGCTGTCAGGAAAGGCCATGAGGATTATCAGGTGATAAGACCGGCCATGGCATATCAGCCAGCTGTGTCGAAAGGTCAGCCTGGTGAGGCACCACTGGGCTCTCTGGAGGGAGCGAAATGAAGAGGCAATTTTATATAAATATCGTAACGGTGGCGGCCTTTGTGTTTCCGGTGGCGGTCGCAGATTCCGTGGCCGGAGATAAATCTAAGGAGCCTATAAGAGTTAAAGTAACCACTGTCAAAAAGATCAAGGATACGGCGCAGCCGACTACTCAGGACAAGATTCAGCCATCGACTCCTCTGCTATCTCCGACAGAACCAGAGTCCGGCGAGCAGATCAAATGGCAGGTGATTTCATCAGGCAGTGGAAAAAGCACGTCTACAACCTACACCCTCATCGGCACCGCCGGGCAGACCGCCGTCGGCTTTGGCTCATCGACCAGCTATGACCTCAACCACGGTTTTTGGAAGGAGTCTGGAGAATCTCCGGCTCCCTATATATGTGGTGATGCCAATGGCGATGACTATGTCAACGTTGGCGACGCAGTATTCATTATAAATCATGTTTTCAAAGGTGGTCCCGCACCCGATCCGGTATGTAGCGGCGATGCAAATGATGACGACGGAGTAAATGTCGGCGACGCTGTCTATTTGATAAACCACGTTTTTAAAGGCGGCGATCCACCGAGGGAGCCGTGCTGTCCGTGATTACGGTAATCTGAGTTCATTTGATAAATCAAAAGGCCGGAATCTCTTCCAGCCTTTTGCCAAAAAAGCAGCGGTACGGGGAATCGAACCCCGGTTTGATGGCTGAGAACCACCCGTCCTAACCACTAGACGATACCGCCGTAAATTTTTTGCCCGGACTTTAAAGCCCGGGCGTGACCTTCCTTTGTGGAGTTCACACACCATTAACCACATCTAACCACATCGGAGGGTATTCAAATATACGGTCATTTTGGTTAATGTCAATAATCTTGTCTTAAAATCTAATGACAATATTTGGGATTGAGTTTAAAATTCGGATGACTAAGATGTTGCGGGACAATCGAATATTCGATTAAAACCGTCTCGTTTGAGAACCTTCTATCTCCAAATGACTTAAGCTGATAGAATTTTCCCAGGCGAGCCATAATTTTTCTTAAAAAAGTCCCCAAATACCCAAGAATGTGACAAATTCATGACAATATTGATCCCGAAAATCATAACTTTCTGCCATGAAACAGGTATTGCAGACTTTGAGGGCGATTTAATGCAGTTTATTGGAGTTGTCGGAGTTAGCATTTGCACCGAGGGATGTGGAGCCCAGAGCGTTAAGCTTATGGGGGAGTTGACAATAGACCCTAAAAACAGAGATGAAAAGCTGAATGACCTTAAAAAACTGGCCGGAATTGACGAACTGGTTTATTTGGCGACCTGTAATAGAGTTGAATTTGTTTTTACTACCTCAAATTTAGCCGGAGTCAATGAGGTTCGCAATAGAATACTTGATTTCTTTTCCCAGAGCAAAGGCAGCCAAAGTATTTCTCCCAATGATTTATACTGCAAATTTGGTCTCGAGGCGGTTCGCCATTTATTCTCCGTCGCCAGCGCAATTGATTCCTTAGTAATCGGTGAGTCTCAGATTTTGGGTCAGGTTAAAAATGCTTATTTCTATGCGTTGGAGAATAATTTGGCCGGAGATAGCCTGGGGCGGATATTTCAACAAGCGTTCCGGGTTGCCAGGAAAATTCGTACCGAAACCGAGATGGGCAAAAAATCGGTTTCGATGGTGTCGTTAGTTACTTCCCTTATAAAAGATATAGTTGAAAAAGAGGGCAATGTGCCCGTGGCTTTGGTAGGCGTCGGTGAAATGTCTCGCAAGCTGGCTGGCTTTTTAATCGATAATGAAGTCAGCGATTTGGTATTTGTTAATCGCACGGTTAACAACGCGCAATCGTTTGTAGAAAAGTACGGCGGGCGGGCAATCTCGCTTAATGACTTTTTGAATAGTCCGCCCGACGTACGAATTATCTGTACGGCTACTTCGAGCACCGATCCGATTTTTACCAGGACTTCCACGGAAAATCTCTTGACTCATAACAATGAATTACTTTTTGTAGATTTGGCGATTCCCTGTGATGTTGATATTGACCTGGAAAAATCTGTTGATAATCGGCCCAAAATTTATAATATTTCGACCTTAAAGACAATTTCGGAACAAAATCGGAAACAGCGGTTCCGTGATGTGGATAAGGCGCGTGCCATTATTTCTACCGAGGTGATTCGATATCATCAGAGTTTGATTGAAAATGAGTTGAAACCGGTTTTCAATTTATCGTATCAGCTAGCCAGAGAGTACGCCGAAAAAGGTCTGGAAAATCTATTCAATAAGAATTTGTCTCACCTTGAGGAGTCAGACCGGGATCGGATTACCCATCTGGTAAATAAATTGGTAAGTTATTCGACCTTTCTACCGGCCCGGACAATGGCCGATAGAATATCCTCGAGGAGTGATTCTGACACCGGCGCCGAATTAATGCCCGCTCAGCATGGACAATTTGTTCATGTTGAGACATTTCGTAAAGGAGCGTAGGTGCGGGAAATAAGGATTGGTACCCGGGGTTCTGATCTGGCCCTGTGGCAGGCCAATTTTATCAAGAGCCGATTGGAAAGCATTACCGAGCTTCCCGTAATCCTGAAAATTATTAAGACGCAGGGCGATAAGATCACCAATCTGTCTTTCAGTAAGATGGAAGGTAAGGGATTTTTTACCAAAGAGCTTGAGGATGCTCTGCTCAATAAAGACGTCGATCTGGCGGTACACTCTCTGAAGGATTTGCAGACGGTTATGCCGGAAGGGTTGGCTCTGACCGCGGTTGGGTTTCGTGAAGATAATCGCGAAGCGTTACTCATCAGAAAAGAATCGTTTTCTCCGGATAATCCGCTAAAAGTGAAATCGGGAGGAATAATCGGCAGTTCTTCGGTTCGGCGGTTGTGTCAAATCGCTCATATCCAGCCTGATTTGCAAATGAAGGATTTGCGCGGAAATATCCCGACCCGGGTGGGCAAACTACGCGAGGAACTTTATGACGCG
Source organism: Candidatus Zixiibacteriota bacterium (assembly GCA_036480375.1). Classification (NCBI taxonomy): domain Bacteria; kingdom Pseudomonadati; phylum Candidatus Zixiibacteriota; species Candidatus Zixiibacteriota bacterium. The sequence goes on along the minus strand of JAZGGI010000028.1, from coordinate 175,800 downwards.
ATCATTATTGCCCACGCCGGAATTAAAAGACTCGAACTAAACCTGTCCGATTTGCATCTGGAACTTCTGGATGAGGAATTTTTTCTGCCGGCCCCGGCTCAGGGAATGCTTGGGCTCCAGACCCGCACCGGCGATAAGCCGGTTATCGATATTGTGTCGCAATTGAATGATACAACGGCTCGCATTCAGACCGATCTGGAACGGGGTTTAATGAAGCGAATGGAGGGAGGGTGTCAGCTTCCTTTGGGCGCTTTTTCCCGGATTGAAAGCAATAATTATCGGTTGTGCGCGGTTTATGGACTGGAAGAAAATCAAAAATGGGCAGGATTGAATCGAGCCGATGTATCGGGAAGCGATATAGCCGCAATGATTGAAGAAGCATATCGTTTATTAAAAGCCTAAAATGACCGTATTTTAGAGCGTATACAAATAAAGGATAATTGGGGCCGGAGGAAAATATGATTGATTTTTTATATAGGCCACGCCGATTAAGGCGAACTCACCTTATCAGAGATACTTTCGCCGAAACGAGATTGAATGTCGATGGAATGATTCAGCCTTATTTCGTATGCGACGGTAGGGGCATAAAACATGAGATCGAGTCGATGCCCGGAATATATCGCGAGTCTCTTGATTCTCTATTAAAGTCGATTGATGAAGATTATAAACTGGGTATCCGCCGGATAATGCTGTTTGGCGTTCCGGATTATAAAGACGCCGAGGCATCCTCGGCTTTGGGTGATGACTCGATAGCCACTCAGGCGGTTCGTTCATTAAAAGATAAATATGGGGATGACCTTTTTGTCGCCGCCGATGTATGTTTATGCGCCTACACCGATAGCGGGCATTGCGGTCTAATTACCAACGGTGAAATTGACAATGATAAAACTCTGCCTGTGCTGGGGCTGATGGCGTTATCATTGGCTAAAGCGGGATGTGATTGCCTGGGACCTTCGGATATGATGGATGGTCGGATTGGTTTTATTCGAGAGGCTCTGGAAGAAAATGGATTTTCTAATACGTTGATTATGGCATATACCGCTAAATACGCGTCATCGTACTATGGTCCGTTTCGGGACGCCTGCGATTCAGCTCCCGACAAGGGAGATCGTAAAGGTTATCAAATGGATTGGCGTAATCGCCGTGAAGCGATAGTTGAGCTTTCTCTGGATGTTGAAGAAGGGGCCGATATCGTCATGGTGAAGCCGGCTCTGGCGTATCTGGATATTATCTCAGATTTTCGAAATAATTGCGAACTCCCCGTAGCGGCCTATAATGTTTCGGGCGAGTATACAATGGTTAAGGTGATGGCCAGAGAAAATATAGTCGAGGAAAGTCAATTAGTTTTGGAAAATTTGACGGCAATTACCCGAGCCGGAGCTGATATAATTTTGACTTATCATTTACGTGATGCCTTAACAGGAGAATGGTTTGTCTGATTATCACAAATCTGAAGAGTTGTTCAGTCGCGCTATAAAAGTAACACCCGGCGGGGTCAATTCACCGGTTCGGGCATTTTCGGCGGTGGGAGGTAATCCTCCCTTTATAGAACGAGGCGAGGGCGCGTATCTATACGACTATGATGGAAACAAGTACATAGATTTTTGCTGTAGCTGGGGTCCGCTCATTTTGGGTCATGCCTGCCCCGAAGTCATAGAGGCAATTAAGAAAACGGCTGAGAAGGGCACCAGTTTTGGAGCGACGACTAAGTTGGAAGTTCAGCTGGCCGAGAAAATCGTTGGGAAAATCAACCCGATAGAAAGTATCAGGTTCGTTTCGTCGGGGACGGAAGCGGTTATGTCAGCGATTCGCCTGGCGCGCGGTTTTACCGGTCGGGACAAGATTATCAAATTTAACGGATGCTATCACGGTCACAGCGACTATCTACTGGTAAAAGCCGGTTCCGGGCTGGCGACGCTGGGTGAACCGTCTTCGGGAGGTGTACCGGCCGATTTCGCCAAGCATACGCTGATTGCAGACCTCGATGATGAAGAATCGGTTAAAGGATATTTTGATAAATACGGAAATGAAATCGCGTGCGTCGTGATTGAACCGATACCAGCCAATAATGGCTTGCTCTTACAGCGTCGTGAATTCCTGCGGTTTTTGCGCGATATAACCGAAAAAAATGGGTCACTCCTGATATTTGATGAAGTCATATCCGGTTTTCGTGTAGGTTGGGGCGGGGCCGCGGAGTTGTATGATATCGTTCCTGACCTGATGACGTTCGGCAAAGTCATTGGCGGCGGTATGCCGGTTGGAGCTTTCGGCGGCCGGAGTGAAATAATGTATAAACTGGCGCCTTTAGGATCTGTTTATCAGGCCGGAACGCTATCGGGAAATCCGGTAGCGATGGCCGCGGGATTGGAAACTCTTAATATCCTTGAGAATCGGGACGGTTATACAAAACTTGAAAATCTCGGTTCACATTTTAAAAAGGCCTTAAAGCAGAATCTGGACGGTATCGTTTGTTCCATTATTCGCCAGGGATCGATTATCTGGATATGGTTCCAGTCCGAAGTTCCTCGTCGCGCTGATGCGATTGATTCAGGCGCGATCGAGAAATATAATTTGGTGCATCGGAAAATCCTGGATAGCGGAGTTTATTTGCCTCCCTCAGGCTATGAAGTAATGTTCGTATCGCTGGCGCATACTGCCGATATGCTTGATGAAGCGGCAAAGAAAATAGGTCAGGCGGTCAAAGCATAATTGATATTATACGGAGTATTCATTGTCGAATTATAAATTTATCCAAGCCGCATTTGGTCAACCTCATGAGAGCGTGCCTATCTGGGTAATGCGCCAGGCCGGTCGATATCTTCCTGAGTTCCGCGCCGTTAGGGAGCAGATTTCATTTATGGATTTGTGCCGTTCTCCCGAGCACATGACCGAAGTAACTTTGCAGCCGATTGATATTTTCGGATTCGATGCCGCAATACTATTTTCCGATATCTTGATTCCCTTGGAGCCGCTGGGGGTGAATGTCTCATTTGATAAGGGGGGCCCCCAGGTATCGCCTACCGTACGCTCACCGCAAGATGTTAAGGATCTCAAAAATTATAACCCCCTCGATGAACTGGTTTATCCTTTACAGGGGATAAAGGAGATAAAAAAACGTCTCGATGGTCGCGCCCCGCTTATCGGTTTTTGCGGTGCCCCTTTTACTTTAGCTTGCTACTTAATTGAAGGTAGCGGAACACTGAATTTTACAGAAACCAAGAAATTTGTCTATAATTATCCAACGGAAGCGACAGCTTTATTGAGTCACCTGGCTGAAGTAACCGGAAAATATCTGAAGGCGCAAATTGAAGCCGGAGCTGACGCGGTGCAACTATTTGATTCCTGGGGGCTGGCCTTACCTCCCGAGGCTTACAGAAAATACTCTCTGCCATTTATAAAAACCGTATTTGAAATTTGTAAAACCGAAGGTATCCCTCGCATACTTTATTTGAATAATACTTCCCCTTATCTGGAAATTATTGCCGAGCTTGAATGCGAGGTGATCGGGGTTGACTGGAGGACCGATATAAAAACAGCGGCGACAATACTCGATGGAAAGGCTCTCCAGGGCAATCTCGATCCGCATATTCTATTTGGGCCCGGTGAATTAGTGTGCCGCGAAGCTACTCGTATTCTTGAGGCGACGGCAAATATGGATGGATTTATTTTTAATCTGGGACACGGCATATTGCCGGAAACTCCGGTTGAAAATGTTCGTCTTTTAGTCGATACGGTTCACGCCTTTAATTGCAATAACAAATAAGATTTACTAACCCAAAAATTGAATACTCACTATTATTCGCGTATATTAATTTATGGAATATCTGATGCGGGTTTTGCGTTTGTGTGTACAATCGATTATACTTCGTGCGAATAAGGAGGATTATCAATGTCAGAAATAAATAACAAATGGCGGATTCCGGTTGAGAAACTTCGTTTCCGTTTTGATGAGAAGAAGGTTGAGCATACGCCTTTGGATGAGATTGAACCGTGCTGCGGGATAATAGGGCAGGATCGAGCGATTTCCGCTGTTGAACTGGGGCTTGAGATAAAATCAAAAGGATACAATATTTTCGTAACCGGCTTGCCCGGTACCGGACGGACTACCGCCGTAAAGCTTCTTCTGGATGAAATTGAAAAAGACGAAACGGTTGAACTTAAGGATATTTGCTATGTGAACAATTTCAAAATGCCCGACTCTCCGCGGGTGTTGTACTTTGCCGCCGGTGAAGGGCGCAAATTCAAAAAGGCCGTTTCGTATCTGATAGATTCCCTGGTAACGATTATTCCCAAAATATTTTCGGGCGAGAATTATCGACAGCGACGCGAGCGAATTATCACCGAGTTTGAGACGCGTCAAAAGGAGTTGTTTAAGGATTTTGAAAAAGACCTTAAGGAAAAAGGATTTGTTCTGGTACAGCTTCAATTTGGCCAAACGGTACGGCCGGACCTTCATCCGTTTATCAATAATGAACCGGTGTCTTTGAATGAATTGGAGAAATTAACCGATGAGGGGAAATTCCCTGAAATCAATTTAAAGGAATTGAAAGCGGAATATGAAAAATTATCGAAGCAGTTTGAAGTAATTTCCGGCCAAAGTAAAAAGATTTCATCCGATTTGGAAGAGGAGTTAAATAAGCTTGATACGTCGTTGGTGGTTCCCCTGGTAAATGATAAAATAGAAACTCTAAAAAATCTTTATGATGATGAAAAAACACGCGAATACCTGTCAGACTTGAACGAAATCCTGATTGAGGAACTTGATTTGTTTCGGGGAACTGATGCGGAGAATGCTGAACAAGATGGCGCGACCAAAATCCGTTCGTTGTTTAATGCTTTTACCGTGAATCTATTAGTCGATAACAATGGTTTCAATAAACGCCCGATCATTATAGAAGAATTTCCAACTTACAAGAATCTTTTTGGTTCGATTGAGCGGGTGTATTCATCGGGTTCGGGATGGAGATCCGATTTTACTCGCATCAGGAGTGGCTCTATTCTTGAAGCCAACGGCGGTTATTTAGTTCTAAATGCGATTGACCTGTTTAATGATCCTCAATTATGGCCTATGCTGAAACGGACTCTGCGCTCCGGGCATCTCGTTATTTCAAATATTGATACGCCGTTTATGAGCGGCAGCGGTCTGAAACCGGAAAAAATCGATTTGGATGTCAAGGTGATTTTGATTGGCGAAAGCCGGGTGTATGATACATTGTTTCGAGCCGACGCCGATTTTAAGAAAGTCTTCAAAGTCAAAGCCGAGTTTGATAATGTTATGAAAAATGATGAGTCGGGGATTAATCAATATGCTCAATTTGTCAAAAAGATCGTTTATGAAGATGATTTGATGGATGTGAATCATTCGGGATTGGCAGCACTCCTGGAATTTGGCGTGAAACTATCCGGGCGTCACGACCGTTTATCGACTCGCTTTACCAATATCGCCGATGTCATTCGAGAATCATCATGGCTGGCGCGAAAAAACGGCAAAAGCAAAATTGATCGTGAAATCATAAAAGAAACCATTCTCATGCAGAAAAACCGAGTCAATCTTATCGAGACCAAGATGCATGAGATGTATCAGCGGGCGTTATATCTTATTGACGTGACCGGTTGGGAAATCGGTCAAATCAACGGTTTGTCGGTCTATGACCTGGGAGAGCATTCTTTCGGGCGGCCGACCCGAATCACCGCTTCTCTTTCACCGGGAGCGGACGGCATTATAAATATAGAGCGTGAAGCCTCGCTATCGGGTCGCTTGTATGATAAGGGTGTTTTGATTTTAACCGGTTTCATGCGCCATCGCTTCGGGAGTAAACGTCCTCTGGTATTTACGGCATCGCTTTGTTTTGAGCAGTCATATTCCGGAGTTGACGGTGACTCAGCTTCATCAACGGAAATTTACGCCCTGCTTTCGGCCTTGTCCGGCAAACCGATTAATCAATCATTGGCGGTAACCGGTTCGGTAAATCAAAAGGGGGAGATTCAGCCAATCGGAGGAGTCAATCAGAAGATTGAGGGTTATTTTGATACTTGTATGATTAACGGCCTTACCGGTGAGCAGGGAGTCATGATTCCCAAACAGAATGAACCCGAATTAATGCTGAAAGATGAAATTATCGAAGCAGTTGAGAAAAATAAATTTCATATCTACGCTGTCGAAAATATCGACGAAGGGATAGAGTTGTTGACCGGCATTCCCGCTGGCGAGATAAATGATGATGGCGATTATCCGGAAGATACCATCAATTATCTGGCTGACATAAAGCTTCGGGAGCTCGCCGATACCTGGCGCGATTATATAAAGTAGACAAAAGGCATAATGATGTATCGGGACGCTTTGCTTGCGTTCTTTATCATAATAAGTGAATAATTGATTCCTCGATTAAGTTTGATACAAACGATAGAGAATCTTCGTCGTTTAACATGACGTTTGAATTAGTATTCATCGAAATGTGCGCAAGATATGTCGGCCGGATAAAAAAATGATGTGATGATGTTTTTAGTATTGACTTGATAGGAAAAAGAATTACTTTTAATACAGTAAAGAGTTCACACACCATTAACCACACTCGCATTCCCATAATTGATGCGAGGAATTGATAGGAGGGTTTTTCCGTGCGAAAACCTACAAAAAAGAAAGCATCTCCCAGAAAGAAGACTACGACTAGAAAGGTCGCTCGAAAGCCAGCCCGTACAACCTGGAAGAAAGCGGCTCCGAAAAAAACTACTAGAAAAGTAGTCAAGAAAGCCAAACTCTGGACACCGGCTGAGATTCGCGAATTAAAAAAGCTGTACAAAAAGACTCCCAATCCTCAAATCGCGAAAGCTCTGAAGAGAACCCTGAGTTCCGTACGATCCAAAGCGGTTGCTCTTTCTTTGAAGAAAGCGGCTACACCTAAAAGGGCCGTGCCAAAGAAAAAAGCGACTGCTAAGAAAAAGACGGCTCGTAAAAGGATGACGGCAATGAAAAGAAAAGCCGCGCCCAAACGCAAAATCAAACGCCGCTAAAATTCAAATTGGATGAAACAAAAAAGCCCGCATTGTCGCGGGCTTTTTTTATAGCCTTTTAAGATTATTAAAAATCGGCTCCCAGCGAGAAGTAATGTTTGGTATGGGGCTCGACGGAATCAAAATCGGTTCGCCAGGCAAGATCGTAACGCAGTAAAATAAAGCCAAGATTGGCGCGGGCTCCAAACCCAAACCCGCTTTTTATGCCGATCAACTTGGTGCCGTTAGCGGCCTTAAAGGTAAAGGTGTCGTCGCCTTTGTTCCAGGCGGCGCCCATATCCAAAAATAACGCACCCTGTATCCGGGCAATTCCCAGGCTCAAAGGATAACGCATGACGAAATAGTCAATAAACGGGAAACGTATTTCCATGTTCACCACGCTATACCGGTCACCCACCAGATCGTAATAATCATAGCCTCGCAAAGGCGTTATCAGGTTGGAGAAATAGAGGTTCTCAACATCATAAACGCTATTGTCAACCGATACCGATCCGATATTGTTGACGTTTCCGCCCAGATAATAATTCTTGGGAAAGGCCCCGTTCGAAAAACCGCCCGAATATCGGAACGCGAATGTAAATGAACGGCTTAGCGGGAAATAGTGCCTATAATCAACCTCACTCGAATAATATTCCAATGATTCGGTACCAAAAACGGGAGTAGTTCCCTCCACACTAAATTTGAATCGTCGACCTTTGACAGGACCGGTGAGGCCCCACAAAACGTTATCATGCGTCCAGCTTAATGAAGCCGTGGATAAACGTATATTACTTTTTTCCTCAAAGGGATTATCATAATTGTGGCGGTCGACGAAAAACGTGGCTAAATTCAAGTCAAGGCGAGTAAAGCGCGACCGCGGCCACGAGACCAAACCCACAAAGCCGTAGAACCGGTCAGAAAATAATTCGTTACGGCCGTTGATATAGAAATTCTTGGTATGGAATAAACCGCCTCCGAAATTTATCCGGTGTCGTTTATAATTGTAAAAAGCCTGGATGTTCGATTGGTCAATAGTATTTATCAGATCCGTCGCGATAACAATTTCATGGTCGCCGAGATAATCGGAAAACAGGAAAACGGTCTGACCCCGGAAGCCAAAAAAAGTGTCATATTGCAATCCGCCCGAAATTATATCCGGGGTAAATTTAGTTTTATACGGTCGTATCCTAAACTCTCCATCCGGCAATTTATTGTTTAGCTCAACTTCCAGAAGACTATCGACCGGTTCTTCATCAAACAGTTCTTGTCCGTCTTCAGTCATTATTTTACCGGAAGGCGAAAAAACAGATTCGTCCGAGGGAGGAGCGTGATAAACATAGATATCTTCTTCTCCGGTTTCCTCGGTTTTATCGCGGACAATGGCTGAATCGGATGAGGGCCCTTCCGCGGGAGGAATTGCAGTATGGGAACTATCGGTAGCACTGTCCGTTTTATTCGGATCATCCTCTCCTGCGGCAGAGGCATTTAATAATTCACTTTCATCGGGATTAATCTGCGTAAATTCTGATAGTCCTTCGTCCGGTTTTATGGGATAATCCGGATCAACCGGGGATTCATCCGTTGCCGCCAATCCGATGTGACTTAATTCTACATGTTCACTTTCCGGTTTTTTGCGAGCCCATTCAACGGTGTTGTCGAACTTGCCTTTGGCAAAATCCGTTAAGGTCAGGATACCATTTTCACCTTTGGGCTCCATTCTTGACATCACATAAACATCGAAACCGCCCTTATAAAAAGTCGAGATAGCTAATTTGTCTCCTTTGTCATTCCAGCTCGGAGAGGCTAATCCGGTAATAGCATCGGTTACCGCCAATGAACGAGCAGAATCAACATAATGTACATAGATATTGTCAATGCCGTTGCGGCCGGATATAAATGCAATCTTTTTGCCGTCGGCCGAAATGACCGGTTCCCGATTATTTCCAGGGCCGACATTTATCGTGGTAATGTCTCCATTATCCAGATTTAAGGAATGAAGATTATAATAGCCAAAAATCATTTCCTCGTCAGATATCTCGACACCATTTTCAGGATGGGGTCGATCAGAGCTGAAAATAATTCTCTTGCTATCTGGATACCAGGCAATATCAATATCGTCGTAAAGATCATTGGTTAATTGCAATAACCGATCCTGCTCCAGATGATATAAATAGATATTGCGGCTGGCGTTATCCAGGGCCGTAAAGGCGACCATTTTCCCATCAGGTGACCAGGCAGGAGAAATTATTGATTTGAGTCCGAATTTCTTTGATAGAAATATGTCTTTGCCTCGGATCTTCAAAAAGTTTAGGGCGTCTTCGCCTTTGGATTTGGCGACGAAGACCAAATTTTCGCTGTTGGGTGAAAATGACATGCCTGATGTGTACCAGCGCAGCGATTCAAGAGCGGAGTTGCGCTCTCCCTTTACCAGCCGAGCGATTTCTTTTCCGTCGATGGGTGAGATTAAATAAATCTCAGAATATCCGTTACGGTTAGTGAATATAGCCAGGAGACGGCCGTCCGGTGAAAATACCGGTTTTTCATTGTAAAAGGAGCCATCTTTCCCTTGATGAGTTAATTGTTTGGCAAAATCTCTGGGTTCCTCGCGAGATGCGATATCGGGCCAGTATCTCTTTTTCATTTCCTTATTGAATTTTTCAAATAGCTCCTTGGAATCCAATCCCAGAGATGATTTCAGGGCTTTATCGATTGAGATTAGCGCTTTTCCTTTTTTGAATATTTCACCGGTTTTTTCAATACCGTAATTGTCAACAATATACTTGACGAAAGCAAACCCCTCGGTGTAGGCGAGTCCTCCCATATATCCCAGAGGTTGTAAATATCCGTGAACGGTGGCGTCGCGGACCATCATATCCGCCTCAGCCGTCCAGCCGCCGTTGGAAGTATATTCAGCGTATCCTTCGGCCAGCCACAAGGGGATTACAAAAAGACGGGAAGAACTGATTAGAGATTTGAAAAACTGCCCGTAAATCATATCATAAGCGACCGCGTGCGATAATTCATGGTGAAGTAAATGCCTTAATTCGGCATATGAGCCCATGAAATGTACAACCATGCGGTTTTTGAAGACTTCAGTAAAACCTTGAATACCCTCGGAGATATCCTGGCCGATTATATTTGTTTGTTGAAAGTCATTATGCGAACTATAAATGAATACCGGTATCCGACGGGCAACAAAATACTTGAGCTGTTCTGAAATTATTAAATAAGATTTTTCCAATTCTTCGGCGGCAAACCTGGCGAGGTCATATTCACCGTCATAAAAATAAATATCAAAATGTTCCGACTGAATATAATTCCAGTCGAAATTTCGATACTGTACTTTGTTCTTGCCAAAGTATGTGTCCTGTGCCCCAGCTATAGAAAAGCCGCAAATAAGCAGCACTGCAGTAATTACCGCGATATATCTCATTTTGATCATCCTTTCAGAATCAGTCGCTTATTCTATTAATATCGGCGCCCAGCGCCCGCAACTTTTCCTCCAATCGATAGTATCCCCGATCAATATGATACACTCTCAATACCTCAGTCTGCCCTGAGGCGGCCAGCCCGGCTAAAACCAACCCGGCTCCGGCCCGTATATGCGGAGCCATAACTGAGGCTCCCGTCAATTTTTTTACGCCGGTTATGGCGGCTTCGTTGGCGGTGACGCTGATATCGGCTCCCAGGCGGTTTAATTCCATCACGTACGTGAAAGCATCTTGAAAAACAGTCTCGCGGACACGGCTGATTCCATCACCTTTCGATAAAAGAGCGGTCATGCAGGCCTGTAAATCGGTGGGAAACCCGGGAAACGGGAAAGTAACCACGTCAACAGATTTTATTTTTTTCGGGGCGGCAAGTTTAATACCATTTTTTATATCCTTGATTTCAGCGCCTGCCTCCACTAATTTCTTTAACACTATTTCGAGGTGAGATGTTTCCGCACCGCTAACAATGATGTTGCCTCCTGTGGCCATAGCAGCCATCAAAAAGGTACCAGCTTCAAGACGGTCTCCCATGACGGTATGTTTAACGGGCTTTAATTGCGCGACCCCTTCTATAGTCATACGGGGTGTCCCCGCGCCTTTTATTTTCGCGCCGGCCCTGGTTAAGAATTTAGATAAATCTACCACCTCCGGATCGCAGGCGGCGTTTATGATATGTGTCGTTCCCTTAGCCATAACCGCGCCGAACATGATATTTTCAGTTCCGGTATGGCTGGGACGATCAAAATAAATAGCATTGCCTTTCAAACGTTTTGCGCGAGCGATGACGTATCCCTTTTGCTCTGAAATTTCGGCGCCTAGTCCGGCGAATCCCTTGATATGATAATCGACCGGCCGCGGTCCCAGGGCACATCCACCGGGGAGAGAAACTCTTGCCTCGCCCATTCTCTGCAGGATAGGGCCCAGTACCAAAAACGAGGCCCGCATTTTACGCATGAGATCATAAGGCGCTTTATTGCTGGTAAGATTTGAGGCGTCAATGGTCATAACCCCTTCATTGCGGTCATAGCTCACCTTCGCGCCCAAATGAGTCAACATGGCCGTCAGGGTATCGATATCTCTGAGAGGGGGGATGTTTTTGAGGACCGTTTCACCTTTCTTGACAAGAAGTGATCCGGCTATTATCGGCAGGGCCGCGTTCTTGGCGCCCTGCACTTTTATTTTTCCCGAAAGAGGTTTGTTACCGCGTATTAAGAATTTATCCATAGTTTTTTCCTACCCCATACAAGTTATACAATATTTATATCAAAAAGGTGTACGCTAATTTTCTTATTGCCTGAATTTAATTATAAAATCCTTCAATGATTCCCGAACGCGCTGCAAAAAATCGATTGTATCGGCGGTACGGTAATCCGGATAAGTCCATTTTAAGGGACGATAAGAGTTATCTTCATATAGAAGCGTTATTTCGCCAAAAATTCCGTTGCCCAAATAAATTCTGTGTGAATATTCCTTGGTTGAGGCAAGGATTACATTAGCCAAACCAATCAATCCCGGGTCGATATTGACCAAACGCCCGCCGTCGGCATTGACGAATTTGCGTTCAATGGAATTAGTCTCGTTTTTAATATCCTTGAGATTGTCGGGCATGACCGGTTTTTCAAACGATACAAACAGGCGTTTCAAATCCGCGCCCATTTCTTTTTTATAATACACTGTATGCGAAAAATCGAAATGCTCCGATTCAAACTCCACCGGCCCAAATTTATTTTCGAGTATTTCCAAAACCTGTTTCAAAGTTTCGATATCGCTGTAGATGAATCCCGCGAACAGCTTCACCGGTTCGATATTAGTTTTTTTCGTCATCTTTTATTCACTCTTTTGTGCATGGGGACAAAAGTTAAGACATAGGCCGCAAATAAGCTGTCCGAAATTATTTTGCTTCGAGAAATAAACGACTTGCTCCTGACACTTTTCCAGAGAAAAGTTATCCACCGAATCACCAATTGCCCCGGCTGGACATTTCTTTATGCAGGCTTTGCAATCGCCGCAGTCATTTTCGATAATCTCATCCGGTTCAAGCTCCAAATCGGTCAGAATCGTCGTTAGCCGAATCCGTCCACCGTATCGGGGATTTATAAGAAGGTTATTTTTCCCCCGCCAACCGAGCCCGGCTTTCCATGCAATTTCCCGGTGATTGACATGAGCCAGAAGGGGATAGCGGGTGACAATCATCGAAGCCGGAATCGGAATCGCGCTCCGGTCCATTTCGGCGATACGTTTGGCTAAATGAAACGTGATATTATCCATAACAGCGTTGGCTGTGCGGTAATGCGATTTGTAGATATCGTTGGGGCGATCAACGAGCGTATCCATGACTGCCTTACGCAGAGAAACACCGATTGAAATCGCAAAAGGCAGTTTTTTGGCTTTGTCTCTGATTTCAGGGTGAAAATTCTCAACCAGGTCGCCGAATTCGCAGATCCCGAACGCAGACGCGCCGAGTTCCATAACCAGATCTCTCAAATTGTTCTTAACCTGAGCCAAATTCATAGTTTTATATGGTAGAGGCTCGCAATACCGAAGTCAACTAAAAGGGCGGGATTTAGGGGAAAGCATAACATTCGATTCCTTACGATCTTAAATCAATAAGATGTAAAATTTCGTAGCAACTAAACATTTTCGGGAAGAAAAACGTCTTATAAGTGTAATCCCCTCAGAACATCGTTATAACACTTAAGCTCATGGAGGTGGATTATGCGTATCAAATCATGCATACCACATCTGATCCTCACCCTTCTCCTCACCGTCACAGTGTTTTTCGCCGCCGCCGGAGATGCCGGAAAGATCAAAGGAACCGTTATTGACGCCAAAACCGGCGATCCCCTCGCCGGAGTATCGGTTCAAATCAAAGGCACAACGATGGGAGCCAAAACCGATTTGGACGGAAAATTCCTTATTCTCTCGGTTCCGCCGGGAACCTACACTCTTGTTTTTTCATCCGCCGGATTCGAGACGGTTGAGATGACAGATGTTCAAGTAACAGCGGGAAAAGTTACCGAGCGGGATATTAAGATGAAGCCGGGTAAATCAGAGATTGGAAAAGTCGTCACCGTAACGGGCAAGCGTAAAGGGATTGATTTTAATCAGACCGGAACAATTTCTGTAAAGCCCTCTGGGTCCATCCATGAAATTAGAATTCCGTCAGCCGATTATCAACCATCCAGTGATGCAATTAGCGCTTCACGCAGCAAGGTACATTATAATGGCGGGCCTCAGGGTTATTGTCGGGAAGTACAAATTCCGCCGGTTCATGGAGGATCTTCGATTGTCAATGATGAGCCTTTCGATGCCATGTTCTTCAAAAATTACGGCGTCAATCCGTTTGTCGATACCGAAGACGATCATCTTTCGACTTTTGCCACCGACGTCGATGATGCATCGTTTATTATGGCTCGGTCATATTTGAATCGGGGTGAGCTGCCCCCGGTCGATGCCATCCGAGTCGAGGAATTTATCAATCATTTTGATTATCGCTATCCGGCTCCGTTTGAAAAGACTTTCGCCGTCAATATCGAAGGGGCCCCCTCCGAATTCGGTCAAAACTGTACTCTCTTACGGATCGGCATTAAGGGTTTGGAAATCCCGGATGAAATGAGGAAACCGGCCAATCTCGTTTTTGTCATCGATATTTCCGGGTCAATGAAACGAGAAAATCGCCTCCGATTGGTAAAAAGGTCGCTTCTCATGCTTCTCGATGAACTCCGCCGCGACGATAAAGTCGGTATTGTCGTTTACGGTAATCACGGGCGTGAAATTCTTCAGCCGACGTCAATCCGGTATCGCCAGGAGATTGAAAGGGCAATTAAGTGCCTCCAACCCGGTGGTGCGACCAACGCCGAAGAAGGTATAGTCCTCGGATATCAAATGGCCCGGCGGAATTTTGAAAAGGGTAAAATTAACCGGGTTATCCTTTGCAGTGACGGGGTGGCCAATGTCGGCAGGAGCGGCCCTGATGCCATCCTGGAACAAATTAAAGAATATGCTGATTTTGGGATTACGCTTTCGGCAATCGGTTTTGGGATGGGCAATTACAATGATATCCTGATGGAGAAACTGGGGAATAAAGGCAATGGCCACTATGCCTATGTGGATAACCTCAAGGAGGCTCATCGTGTTTTTGTCGAGAATTTAACCGGTAATCTGCAAGTTATTGCCCGTGACGTCAAGATTCAGGTCGATTTCAATCCTGATGTTGTCCGCAGTTATCGTTTGCTGGGATATGAAAACAGGGATGTCGCTGACAATAAATTCCGTGACGACAAAGAAGACGGCGGTGAAATTGGGGCTGGCCATACCGTTACGGCTCTGTATGAAATTAAATTCCATAAGTACAAAAACCATGGCCCAATCGGTAAAGTTTATATCAGGTATAAAGATCCGGTCGGTTTCGAAGTTACTGAGTTCAGCAAACGGATAAATCGAAAGATGATTCGCAGGCATTTTGCAGCGGCCTCTCCGGAATTTCAATTGGCCGCGGTTTCGGCCGAATTGGCGGAAATTCTTCGTAAGTCCTACTGGGCCAAGGAGTCACGTCTGGAAGACGTTTATAGAATCGCTCGCAGGATAAAAAGAAATTCTGAAATTTTTGGAATTGTTGAGCTTTTAAGAATGATTTTGGCGACTCAAAGGCTTGAAGATGAGTTAGCCGAAAGATAAAATTAAAAAAGGGATTCAGATAATGAGGGCTGAATCCCTTTTTTTGTCAAAAAAATAAAAATTATTTGGCAAAAAAGGGATAATAACTTATATTGTCGATAGCGATTAATGGGGAGGGTTATTTAATAGAGGGAGACGTTTATCGGGGCAGAGCACATTAAAATATCAAAGATTTGACAATCAAGTGCGTTTCAAATAGTAAATCAGAAAAATAATTCTCGTCGTTACTTCTTCCCCTCATGGGATGGCATTAATGGCGGGATTCGGGTCGATGGAGTTCGTGCTCTCTCCATCGACCATTTTTATTTTTATCGAATTAAAAATATTTTTATTGCTCACGGGTTGCCAATCCCGCCGCATTGATATAGATTTAGGTTTATTTTTTTGATGGTATAGTTATTAGCACAGGACTATTAAGTGCGGAATTATTCTTTCGGTTGAGGAGGAACCAATGATTAAGTCACGCCTGGCAATTTTCCTGGGGCTATTGATTGTGACAATGTTGGGGGTTTATTCTTATGCGGATGAAGATCGACTTTTGCGTTTCCCTGATGTAAGTAAGGATAAGATCGCTATCGCTTATGCCGGTGATATTTATACTGTTGATCGAGACGGCGGCCCGGCAATGCGCTTGACTGCGGATGAAGGATTGGAATTATTTCCTAAATTTTCGCCCGACGGCAGCAAAATCGCTTTTACAGGGCAATATGACGGCGATTTCTCCGTTTATTACATGCCTCTTGAGGGAGGCCTGCCAACGAAGCTAACTTTCCATCCGGGGGTGGCGCGAACTTCCGAGCGCATGGGACCAGAAAACATAGTAATGGGTTGGCACCCGGACGGCCAATCGATATTGTTCCGTTCCCGAAAAGCCGAGCTCGACGTCTGGCAGGGCCGAGCGTACCTGGTTAAAACCTCGGGCGGATTGCCTGAACCGTTACCGATGGCATGGGCCGGATTTACTAGTTTTTCTCCTGATGCCAAAAAAGTCGTTTATTGTCCCAAGTTCCGTGATTTTCGAACATGGAAAAGGTATAAAGGCGGAATGGCTCAGGATGTCTGGATTTTTGATCTGGAAAGCCTTGAGGCTCAAAAGATAACCGATTGGGTCGGTACCGACAATATGCCGATGTGGTTCGGAGATAAAATCTATTATAATTCCGATAGGAATGGACGGCTGAACCTCTATTGTTATGATATTGCCACCGGTGAAACCCGAGCCGTAACGAATTTTTCCGATTTTGACGTTCGCTGGCCAAGCCTGGGACCGGATGCCATCGCCTTTGAAAACGGCGGATATATATACTTACTGGAATTACCAAGTGAAACCGTTAAAAAAATCTCAATCGATATGATATCCGATTATAACTCTATCCGACCGGAATTTATTTCGGTGGGTAACAGTATTAATGACTTCAATCTTTCCCCGGATGCAAAACGCGCTGTTTTTTCGGCCAGGGGCGATGTTTTTACGGTTCCGGCTAAAGAAGGGAATACTCGGAATTTGACTAATAGTTCCGGGGCGCATGATAAAGCGCCGATTTGGTCGCCCGACGGGAAGTGGATCGCTTATTTATCGGATGAGACCGGGGAAGATGAACTTTATTTGATATCCCAGGATGGGAAGGAAAAGGTTCGCTTAACAAACGATGGTCATTGTTTCCGTTACATGGGAACCTGGTCGCCGGACAGCAAAATGCTGACTTTTGAAGATAAAAATAATAAGCTGTATTATGTCGATATCGAAAGTAAAAAAATCACGCTTATAGACCATGATAAAAATGGAATTGGCGGCCACGACTGGTCACCCGATAGCCGTTACATAGTCTATGACAAGAATCTTGAGAATAATATTCGGGCCATTTTTGTGTATGCCATTGATGATGGGAGCGCCCGGCAGATCACGCCCGGTTATACTGAAGACTACAACCCCGTATTTGATCCCGACGGAAAATATATCTATTTCCTTTCACAGCGATCTTTCAATCCTCTCCTGGGAAGTTACGAATTTCAATACGTAAATACAGCGATAACCAATTTATATTTAATTCTTCTCCATGCAGATGACAAATCTCCGTTCTTGCCTGAAAGCGACGAAGTCGCTGTTGCAAAAGATGAGGATGAGGATGAGGATGAAGATGAAAATGAAGATGAAGAAAAGGATAAGAAAGAAGATAAGAAAGGCAAAAAAGATAATAACGGTAAATCGGATGAGGATTCCAAGGAAATCAGGATTGATTTCGAGGGAATATATGATCGCCAGATTGCGTTCGATTTACCGGCCGGGAATTATTCCGGTTTGGCGGCTGCTTCGGAAGCAGTATTTTATGTATCCAATCCTCTGAGAGGCTTGCGGGGAAGTATCACCGACGGCGAGCGCACCTTGTATAAATATGATATTGCCGAAAAGGAAAACCACAGCTTCGCAAAAAATATCGGCGGGTATGTTCTCGACGCCCAGGGCAAAAACATGCTTCTCATTCGCGGCGGCGCTTATCATATCGTGGATATTTCAGGCAGTAAAGCGAGCTTTGAGGACAATCAGTTAAATACTTCACAGATGAATATGAAGCTGGATCGCAGGGACGAATACGCTCAAATGTTTCATGAGTCCTGGCGGCGCGACCGCGATTTCTTTTATGATACCAATATGCATGGTGTGGATTGGGAACTCATGCGGGAAAGATATGGGGCCTTAATTCCGTATGTCGCTCACCGCTTCGATTTGACTTATCTCATTGGGGAAATGCGAGGCGAGTTATGTTGCTCACACACATATACCGGGGGAGGAGATTATTATCAACCGCCTTCGAGCCGAGTTGCGCTGCTTGGTTGTGATTTTGAGATAGATGAAAAGAATGACCGCATTAAAATGGTTAATATTCTTGAAGGTGAAAACTGGAGCGGACAATTGAGGTCTCCGTTGACGGAAACGCATGTTGATATAAATGAGGGAGATTATCTTTTGGCCATCGACGGCGAGGAGATTAGGGCGGATACGAATCCTTATAAATTGACCCAAAATAAGGCGAATCAAAAGATTACTTTGACGGTAAATGATCGGCCGAGTTTGGATGACGCTCGCGAAGTCGTAATTGACCCGCTGGCATCGGAAGGTGACTTACGGTATTATAATTGGGTCGAATCCAACAGGGCTTATGTCGATTCAGTTTCCGGTGGCAAAATCGGATATATTCATTTGCCTGATATGGGCAGTTATGGTTTGGTGCGATTCAATCAGATGTTTTATCATCAGTTGCGCAAAGAAGGACTTATCATAGATGTACGCTGGAATGGAGGCGGTTTCGTTTCACAATTGGTTCTCGATCGCTTAAAGGAAAAACTCTCTGGCGTTAATACATCCCGTAACGGAAATCCCAGCCCCCGTCCGGGAACCGCGGTTACGGCACATATGATAACTCTGTGCAATCAATTCTCTTGCTCCGACGGTGATAACTTCCCGTACTTTTTCAAGTATTATAAGCTGGGAACCGTCATGGGTATGAGGACCTGGGGAGGAGTCGTCGGTATAACCGGTTTACGCCGATTACCTGACGGAGGGTATATATATGTTCCGCAATTCGCCAAATATTCAATGAACAGCGAATGGGTCATGGAAAATGAAGGCGTTATTCCGGATATTGAGGTAGATAATACACCCGAGCGATTGGCAAAAGGATACGATGATCAATTATCGGAAGCAATAGAAATGCTTTTGAAAAAGATTAAGGAGGAACCGGTAGCGCTGCCGCCTCACCCGGGAATCCCCGAAGAAAGATAATCAAAGGATAATTAAAAAAGGCCCCGAATTTTTTGTTCAGGGCTTTTTTATTGATATAAACCCATCACAGTTCTTTAAGAAGTTCCTTTACGGCCCGGACTAATTGTGGGTCTCTGCCGTTCATAAAATCATCCGGAAGGCGTTCCACCAGAATATCCGGCTGCCGGGGAGCTAAGTCGGTATCTTCCATATCTACTGTATAGGCTCCGGTTGATGGGCGGCGAATGCGAGTACCATCAATCAAGTAATAACTGCCCGTTCCGATAACTGCTCCGGCGGTCGGTTCCCCGATAACTTTACCCAATCCCAATTCTCTGAAACCTTCGGCAAAAATCTCAGAATTGGACGCCGACCCGCCATTTATAAGAACGTTCATTGGTTTTTCGAACGCTTTAGAGCGATATTTGGTTTCAGAAGTTGTCGGGAAATCGCGGAAGCTCCTGATGAAAAATGGTTTTCTGGCCAGCATCCCCAAAAGATGAACCGCGATATTACCGCCGCCATTGTCACGCACATCGATAATCAACCCATCTTTTTCTTCGGCATAAGCGATTAACTCCTGCTTGAAACGCCGGAGCCAGGTGCTCGACATCGCCGAAATATGGATATATGCCAATCGTTTGTCGGAAAGCGAATCTACCAAGCGTCGCCGGTCTTCTATAATTTCATTATATTTTAGCCCAGTTAATGCGCCTCTCGAAATCGGCTTAATGACGATACTGGTATCTTCTTTTCCGGCTTTATTGCCGATTGTTAACGTCAGACGCTTACCCCGTTTACCGGATAGATATGTAAAGAAATTATCGCCTGATTTTAATTTATGATCATCAATTTTGACGATATATTGTCCGGCTTTAATTCCCGCGATTGCCGCCGGGGATTCGGGAACAATGCGTCCAATTCGAAATTCGCCGTTTTCATCCAACTCCTCATAATCGAGCAAAATACCTGTTTCAGTGGTTACGATATGACGATTCGTTCCGGGGTCGCGAGAGTAAATATTTAAATGAGAGGCCCGTAGTTCACCCATCATCTCAAGAACCACATCTCTGAATTCCCGGTCGGAGCGAACATGATCCACCAAAGGTTCATATTTTTTACGAACGTCATCCCAGTCGGTACCGTGGAATTCCTTATCATAAAAAAATGAATTCAGCATTTGCCAGGATTCGCGGAATTTTTGCCGATTGAGCTCCTGAAGATCAATATCCATGACTGCCGAGAAGCTGACGGTACTCTTCTTGTTACCATCTATTCCGATTTTCTTAATCTTATCATCCTCAAGGTAAAAAACGGATTTTGAATCTTCTGATACGCGAAGAAGAGACTTTCGCGATTTTGAATGAGTCAGCTGTTTCAGATTTATTTTATCTTCAGTATTGACCGACCATAGTTCGGGTTCCCCTAATAGAGACGCGACAAACACGTATTTTTCGCCGTCGGGGGCTAAAACGGGTGATCTACTGGAACCGGATAAGTTAAAGGCCAAAGACCTTCTCTTTTCAATGCGAGTAAAATCGATTATAGTTTCTTCGGCTGACTTGTCCTTATCATCCTTGTCTTTTTTATCCTTTTTATCTTTGCCGTTTTCTTTCTTTTTGTCTTCAGGCTCTTCGATAAACAGAGAATCGAAGGATGATTCGTAGAACTCGAGAGGTTCATGCTGCAAATCAATTTTATATGTATTGACATCGCCTTCAAAATAGTTTGAAAAGTACACAATTTTACCATCTTTTGAGAAGCGAGGAGCAAAGCTCCATCCGGAGGATTTGGACAAAAGCTGAGGCTCACCATCAAGCGTAATGGCGTAAATATGCATTTCATAGGTGGGGCCAGTCATCGTAAAAGTGAGCCATTTCGAATCGGGCGACCAATCATACTCAAAATCCGGTTCAAGGCTCAAATCATAAAAATTGCCTTCAATCCAGGTCGTTTCGCTTCCGGATTCAATATCGTACCGCATTAATTTGTTCAATCCGCGATAAAAGGCGAGATATTTGCCATCGGGGGACACCAGCGGCTTGACATCGTTTTCATCGGATGAGGTTAATTGTTTTTCTTCTTTTGTAGTGACATCAACGCTATATAAATCATAGTTGCCGTTGCGATCGGATGAATAATATAGAGTTTTAGAATCGCTTCCCCATACCGGCGTAATTTCCCGGGCCGGCGTATTAGTGATTCTAAATCCGTCCTCAGGGTCCTTGGCCGGAAGTATAAAAATTTCACCGTGAATTATGGTGGCGATCTTTTTCTCATCCGGGGAAATCGAATACCAATCGATATCACTTTTGAATAATTTTGTTTCGACCAGATTAAATCGCTCATCGGAACGAATAGATATTGGAATACGTTTTGGTTTGCCGTCGGCTGGATCAAACAGCCATATATCAAACCCCTGTTCAAATACAAGCTTGGTGCCCTGCGGATTGGAGTTTAACCATTGAACGCCGTCACCTTTAAAGTTAGTTAGTGCCTCCGCTTCGCCTCCGCCGAAAGGAATTTTCCAGACTTGCGCCCAATTACCCGGGCATGAAACATAATAAACTTCACTTCGTTCGGCATTATAAGCGGGCCAGAAATTATGGCGTGGCTCATTGGTTAGACGCCTTGATGTAAATTTTTCTTTGGTGCGATCCTGGATATAAATATTGGCGGGAATGCTGGCTTTTAAGTCTCGCCGCCACCATCGGGTAGAGCCGACGTTAAAGATGAGATACTTGCCATCGGGAGTAATTCGTCCGTTGTATTCTGACGCATAATGATAACCGGTCAACTTGATGGGTGTACCGCCGGTTAAGTCAACCTTGTATATATCGTATCTTCCTTCCCGGCCCGAATTGATTATTACCGAGTCGCCTTCCGGGGTCCATCCGCTGCCGTAATCGTAGGATGTATGAAAGGTGATTTGCCGGGCCTGGCCCCCTTCGGCGGGGATAATAAAAGCATCGGCATTGTTAAATCTCCATGAGGTAAATAAGATATATTTTCCGTCAGGTGAATAAAACGGCCGAGCATCAACCGCGTCATGTATTGTCAGGCGGGTAGCTTCCCCTCCTCCGGACGGTACCGTCCAGATATCTCCAAAATATGAAAAAGCTATGGTCGATCCGTCGGGAGATAAGGCAGGATATCTCGCGTATTTGATATCTTCGGCAACCGTTAAGATTGTAAATGAAATTAAAAAAATAAGAAGGGTTCCAAAAATACTGGCTGATTGTTTCAAGGCGACTCTCCAATCTGTGATATTTGGTTAGAGTTCAAATTTATATAGAATTGCGGATAATGTCAACTGATGCAATATTGTAATTGGGGAGCGAATAACTGAATAACATGCAAAAAAAAACGCCCCGTTCGGGGCGTTTTGACGTGATATTTATTTCTTCTTTTCGCGCATAGCGTGAACGCCCTTGGCTTTCATCTTGACAAAATCAAATGTTTTGCCGGTTTCGCCAAGCTTACCCGGGGCTTTTTCGTTGTGACATTTTTTACAGGTTTTCTCATCGGGGATTACCAGGCCGTTGGCGACCGCCTTTTCGCGATCTTCCATAATTGCTTTCTTCTTATAATCAGATCCGGCGCCATGACAGGCTTCACATTGAACTTCTTCCAGTAGAACTCCCTTGACGTCAACACCAGTTGTATAATATTTTTTGTATTCATCTTTGGCCTTATCAGCATCGGTAAGCTTGTCGTATACTGTCGCGTGGGTAGTTGCAGACCATGATTCAAAGATGCCGTCCTTTTTATGACAAACTTTGCATTTTTTTACACCAACGTACTCATGCTTTTTGGCTTCATCGGCGCCCACCAGTACAAACGTTCCGCCGACAAGAATCAAGATGATGATAGCAATGATACCTTTTAAACGCATATGCCTACTCCTTTTACTTTTTCCCTTGCGGTGAAATCATTATCTTCGCTACTTTCTTGTACAAGAATCTATATAAATAGTTTTCAAAATCAATAGTAAAATAGTCTCCAATTAAAAAACAATTCCAATTTGCCCCATAACCAATACCGCCAATCACCGCTTTCCTGTTGACTTCTGTGGATGATTATATCATACTATTCGGTTTAGGAGCAAATATGCCTGATTTATATATAGTTGCATTCAAAGGATATCGGCGGGGTTACTATTTCAATACTTACTATCACAGTCTTGAAAAAGGCAATAAAGTAATCGTCGAGGCCGAAAGGGGAGAGGACTTAGGAACAATATCCGAAAAAGTGCCTAATGAAGACTATATTGGTCCCGAAGAGAAACCATTATCTATCCTCAGGCCAGCTTCGGCTGGAGATTTTAAAAATCAGGAGGAAAATGCTCGGGATGAAAAAAGCGCCATTGTGCGTTGTGAAAAACTGGTAGCCAAGCATAATCTCCAGATGAAATTAATTGATACGGAATATCAGCATGATAGAAATAAGCTGACATTTTACTTCACTGCCGACGAGCGTGTTGATTTTCGTGCTCTGGTACGGGATCTTGCCGCTATCTATAAAACCCGCATAGAATTACGCCAAATCGGAGTACGCGACGCGGCACGCAGACTGGGCGGATTCGGAGTTTGCGGGTTAGTGCAGTGTTGTTGTACGTTCTTACATAAATTCGATCCGATATCAACCCAATTTGCCCGCGAGCAGAATTTATCCCTCAATCCCGCGAAGATTTCGGGAAATTGCGGGAGACTTTTATGTTGTTTGACCTATGAAACGGAACATTATAAGGAGATTATCAGTAAGTTTCCGCAGCAGGGCGATGAATATACTACCGATAAAGGCACTGGAATTGTCGAGGCAATAAATATTTTTGAAAAATATATGCTGGTCAAACATGAAAACGGTGAAATGGAAAAAATCACACTTAACGATATCCGTATAAAAGAACGCCATAAAAAATCATTTTTCAATAACTGGCGCGATTAAAAATTAAAAGGGAAGGAAAGTAGCGTTGAAAAATTTTTATGTCACCACGCCGATTTATTATGTAAACGATAAACCGCATATAGGACATGCTTATACTTCAATCGCCGCTGATTTTTTCTCACGATTTCACAAAATCGCCGGAAGAAAATCGTTTTTCCTGACCGGTACTGATGAACATGGTTCCAAAGTCGCCGATACGGCCGCGGCCGTGGGGAAATCGACGCAGGAGTTTTGCGATGAAGTGGTTAAGCATTTCAAGGAAACCTGGAAAACGTTGGGACTGGAGCATGATTATTTCGTCAGGACGACAGATGAGCGGCATATTAAGGCGGTCCAAAAACTACTTACAATTCTCAAAGAGGCCAGGACCCCCGATGGTCAGGATGTTATTTATGAAGGCGTCTATGAAGGTTTATACTGCACCGGTTGCGAGAAATTTGTGACGGAAACGGATTTGGATAACGGGAATTGCTCAATACATAAAAAACCGGCGACTCCGCTCAAAGAACGCAATTACTTTTTCCACCTCAAACCGTATATCCCGATTCTCAAACAAATGGTCGAAAAGAATGAACTGGTAATTCTGCCGGAAGAGAGGCGCAAAGAAGTTCTCGGTCTATTAAATATTGATCTGCCTGATTTTTCAATTTCGCGTGAAACCGTTAAATGGGGTGTTCCGCTGCCATTCGATCCTAAACAAATTGCCTATGTTTGGATTGATGCCCTCCCCAATTATATTTCGGCCATTGGTTATGAAGATAATCAGGAACAGTTTGATACCTGGTGGAATCAAGCTGAGGTCGTGCATTTGATGGCCAAAGAAATTCTCAAGTTTCATACAATATTTTGGCCGGCGATGCTCATGGCGGCGAAAATTAAATTGCCGGACCGGATTTTTCTTCACGGCTTCTTTACAGTTAATGGCGAAAAGATGGGCAAATCAGCCGGAAACATGATTGATCCCAAAGCGATGGTCGATATTTACGGCGTCGACGGTACCCGTTACTTGCTATTGAATCAATATCCGTTTGGAGTTGACGGTGATGTAAAAGAAAAGGAATTCGTCATTCGCTATAACGCCGATCTGGCTAATGACCTGGGCAATTTAGTATCGCGAGTTGCCAAAATGACAGAGCAGTTCTGCGACGGCATAATTCCCAAACCGTCCGATGAAACGCCCGGTCAGCAAAAAGTGATGGAGATGGCCGAGAAACTTGCGGGAACCGTCTATGATCATGTTCGGAATTTCAGGATAACCGATGCAATCAACAATTCTTTGAACCTGGTTCGGGCGACCAATAAATTTATCGAAAACGCCGCCCCGTGGAAGCTGGCCAGGGAAGGAAAACTCGATATCGTTGGCGGAGTATTATACACCGCTGCAGAATTGATACGAATCGCCAGTATATTATTGTATCCGATAATGCCGGCCAAAATGAGAGAGGTCCGGGAAGTTTTCGGGCTTAGCGATGATACCCTGACGTTGCGTTCCGCCAGTACCTGGTTTGATTTGCCCAGTGGGAATAAAATAAATATCAAGGGCTCAATCTTTCCCCGGCTGGATGCCAAAAAGGTCCCAACATTGGTCAAAGCACAACAATCCGAAAATGAACCCCCGGATGAATCGGGACTAATCGAGATTGATGATTTTGTCAAAGTGAACCTACGGGTCGCCAGAGTGATTATAGCCGAAAAAGTTGAGAAGGCGGATAAGTTGTTAAAACTGCAAATTGATTTAGGTTCGGAACAACGGCAGATTGTGGCGGGGATCGCCGAGCATTATAATCCGGAAGAAATAATCGGAAAAAATATTATCCTCGTCGCCAATTTAAAACCAGCCAAAATCAGAGGTTTAGAATCAAACGGCATGCTTCTGGCCGCCAGGAAGGACGGTGTGCTGAGGCTGGTTACGGTTGACGGAGAGATGAAACCCGGCGCCGGCATAAGTTGATAAATTTTCGATTCTCTTATGATAGATACTCATTGCCATATTGATTTCCGGGATTTTGATAATGACAGGGAAGACGTTATCGTACGTGCCTCCGAATACGGAGTTGACCGACTAATTAATATCGGGGCTGACATGGACTCGACCCGGAGGTCATTCCGACTGGCAAATGAATACGATAATGTATTCTGTACAGTGGGAATACACCCGCATGACGCCAAAACCCTGACCGATGAATTCCTGACGGAAATGAGAAAAATGGCCGAGAATCCCAAAGTCGTTGGCATCGGCGAAATCGGCCTTGATTACTATCGGGATTTATCGCCGCGCAAGATTCAGCGCGCGGCCTATATAAAACAGCTTGACCTCGCCGCTGAGCTCAAAATGCCGGTTGTTATTCATGTTCGCGAAGCGCTCGATGACGCCTTTGAAATAATATCCAACTATATTGGCCGGTTATCCGGGGTGTTTCATTGTTTTCCGGGAACAGTTGAACAGGCCGAATGGGTAATTTCCGTGGGATTTCATGTCTCGGTCAATGGCGTTATGACCTACAAAAATTCCAAAATGGCACATATCGGTCGGGAAATCGATTTGACAAAAATATTAATTGAAACCGATTGCCCGTATTTGACGCCAGTTCCTCACAGAGGCAAGAGAAATTGTCCGGCTTATGTTAAATTAGTCTGCGAAAGATTGGCTGAACTGAGAGATATTAGTATTGAAGAAGCGGATAAGATAACGACTCGTAATGCCGAAAAACTATTTCGGCTGGTAGAAATGTTTGAGTAATGACTAAAGCCAAGAAATCTCTCGGGCAACATTTTCTTATCGATCCCCTGATTATCAATCAAATTATCGAGGCGCTAAATCCTCAGCCCGGTGAAACCATTTTGGAAATAGGTCCTGGGGAAGGGGTGCTTACATTGCCTCTCGTGAATTCCGGAGCCGATATTGTCGCGGTTGAGCTCGATCGGCGACTGGCTCCCGGACTCGCCAAAAAATTTTCGGGCAAAGAAAATTTTCGAGTTCGCGAAACCGATATCCTGACGGTTAATCCGCAGGAAGCGGGACTGGATATTTTCGCCGTCATCGGCAATTTGCCATATAATATCACGACTCCGATAATGGATTGGCTGATGATGTATCATGCCCAAATCAACCGTGCCGTTTTTATGATGCAAAAGGAAGTCGCCGACAGGGTGACCTCACCGCCGGGCAAAAAAGCTCGTTCGACGATATCGGTTTTGACATCATTGTATTTCGATAGCGAAATAATTTGCCCGGTGCCTCCCGACTCTTTTCGTCCTCCCCCAAAAGTCGATTCGACAGTCGTAAGATTTACCCGGCATGACTCCCGGTATCAGATTTCGGATATAAAGCGGTTTGAGAAATTCGTCCGAAATAGTTTTTCGGGAAAGCGCAAATCTCTTTTGAATAATCTTAATTCAGCGTATCCTTTGCCCCGAGCAGAACTGGAAAAAATAATTGTAAAGCTGACAAATTCATCAACTACCAGAGCCGAGCAACTCGAACTCGACGCTTTCATAGAATTGGCGGATACCATATTTCAACAGCTTTAATATCGCCCATAATTTCTTGCCTTGAATGGGCGGAAATCCATATCTTCAATTTATGAGTACATCTGCGGAATTAAAAAAAATCAATACCGAGGAATTATCCAGACCTCAAAGATTGGATAAGTATCTGGCATCTCGGGAAGATCTGGAATTGTCGCGAGCTTATATCCAGAATCTGATTAGTTCCAATTATGTCCGGGTTAATGATAAGACGGTATCGAAAAATTATAAATTAAAAGGCGGCGAGACGATTGTTATTCAAATTCCTCCGCCGGAAAAATTGGATTTAACCCCTGTAGATATTCCGCTTGATATTGTCTATGACGATGAACATCTCGCGGTTGTCAATAAACCGGCCGGACTGGTTGTTCATCCCGGAGCGGGCAACAAATCACATACTCTCGTTAACGCTTTGCTTTATCATTTTAAGGGGCTATCCGATCATGATTCGTTTAATCGCCCGGGAATCATCCATCGCCTCGATAAGGATACTTCAGGATTAATAGTAATCGCCAAAGATGACTTATCCGCGCGGAGGTTGCGAGAGCAATTCGCGGCCCGGGAAGTCGAGAAAATATATCATGCCATAACTTGCGGTCACATGCCCGAAGAAGAAGGCACGATTGAACTTCCTATCGGCCGTTCTCTGCGCGATCGGAAAAAAATGGCGGTTACAAATTTGAAATCACGAAATGCAATTACTCATTATAGAGTTCTGAAGAGGTTTTGGATAAATGATTATGTCGAAATCAGGCTGGAAACCGGACGAACTCATCAAATACGCGTTCACTTAGCTCATTTTAACCGGCCGGTACTGGGAGATCCGGATTATGGCGGTGGACAAAAATGGTTAAAAGGAATTGACCCGTCCCACAGAAAAACCGGTAAACATTTGCTGTCTTTGATTGACCGTCAAGCATTGCACGCCAAATCGCTTGAATTTATTCATCCGATTATGAATAAGAAAATATTTGTCTCAAGTAATCTACCTGAAGACATGGATCGGTTATTGAAATATTTACGGGAATTCTGCGCAGCCTAAATTTATTATTTGACTTTTTTCAAAATAGGGACAAATCGCCAGGATTCGGAAGCATTTGACAGTTTTATTTTCGGATCTACCGCACCGTAGCGATCTACTATTTCAAATCTGCCCGATAGCTCAACGAATGCTTCAAAAGTCTTAATTGAACAACGCCGGTATCGATCAGGGAATTCATATCGTTTTTTCCCTTCCGGCGTAGTCACATCGAATGAAACAACAATATCATCAATCTCGGTCAAGGCATCGAATTTTTGATCATCTCCGCCCCAGTCGGTCATGACCTTTATATCACCGCGAGTCATTTCCCAGGTATTCTTGACAGTTGGTTTTTCATCCCCATAAAAATCGCGGGGATGAGCGGTGGAAATAATATAAATGCCTCCATCAGTTAATAAGTTGGCTGCGCAATTGAAATTATCAATGATATCTTTATTTGTCAAAAGCTGGGCAAAGGAAGCCATCAGCATATATACGAGATCGTATTTCTTATCGCTTTTAAACGACCGCATGTCGCCTACAAAAATATCCGCTTTGATATTTTCTTTTGCGATTAATTCTTGTGTGTATTTCACCATGGCCGGTTCGATATCCAAACCGACCGAAACAACGCCTCTTCGTGCGATTTCCCGGGTATGATAGGCCGGACCGCAGGCCATCTCAAAGGCGGACTTTACTTTTCGACCGATCTGTTTCTCAGAGATTCCCAAAAGGAAGTCAACCTCTTCGGATACGTCGCGAAAATCAAAAGCGATATCATATATTTGTGGGAGAGTATAAGTTTGACGGGGCTTTTCAAGGTCAACGTCTTTTTCTTTTTTTTGATCAGGCATATACGTCCTCTCTAATAATCGAGTGCAATATACTACTTATTTAGAAATTTGAAAAACCTATTCAATCGGGAATTTTTACTATCTTGACAAGTCACCTATATGCGACTACTTTGGCGGGTACTATGGAAAATAAAAATAAGATCGATTATGCGTCGGCGGGAGTGGACCTTCAGGCCGCCGATGAAGCGCTGAATAAAATAAAGAAGCTGGCGCGGACGACTTTCAATGACAACGTGCTTTCGGATATTGGATCATTCGGAGGCTTATATAAACCGCCATTAGAGAAATTCGAAAATCCGGTTCTGGTATCATCGACCGACAGCGTCGGAACGAAATTGAAGCTGGCGTTTATGACCGGAATTCATAACACTGTCGGCCAGTGCATCGTCAATCATTGCGTCAATGATATCCTGGTTCAGGGAGCGATGCCTTTGTTTTTCATGGATTATATTGGAGTCGGGGTGTTAAAACCCGAAGTCGTGGCACAGATTGTAGAAGGATTGACAATTGCCTGTCGTGAAAACGATATGCCCCTTCTGGGTGGTGAAACCGCCGAGCTTCCCGGTTTTTATAATCCCGGCGAATATGACCTGGTGGGGACGATTGTCGGCATGGTTGACCGGGATAAAATCGTTGACGGTTTGACAATCACTGCTGGCAATATTATCTATGGTCTGCCCTCGGTGGGACTGCATACCAACGGCTATTCCCTGGCGCGGAAAATATGTTTTGAGATGGCCGGATTGCAGGCTGATTCCTATGTCGAAGAAATCAAAGGAAAAATCGGCCCGGAGCTATTGAATGTACATCGCAGTTATTTAAAACCGGTTACCCGACTGATGAAAGAAATTGATGTTAAGGGGATGGCTCATATTACCGGCGGCGGTATCGCTGGAAATCTTATCAGGATTATTCCGGAAAATCTCAGGGCTGTGCTGAAAGTGGAAAGTTGGCCTGATTTACCGATTTTTGAATATCTTCAAAAGCAAGGCAGTGTTGCCGATAACGATATGTTTGATGCCTTTAATATGGGCATCGGGTATATTGTGGTAGTCGACGAGTCTGACACGGGCAAAACCGAGAAAACCCTTTCGAATCTTAACCAGGAATTTTATCGAATCGGGGAAGTTGAAAAGGGCGTTCGTGAAGTTGTCATTAAATAGAAGTAAAGTTTCTCTAAACATCCTTTTATCGGACGTATAGTATTCAATTATGATTTTACTCTGCATTTTAGACGGTTTCGGACTCCGTTCCGAAAAAGAAAATAATGCTGTGGCTGCGGCCCGAAAACCGAATCTGGATAAAATTTTTGCCACGTGGCCAGGCGAACCAATTGATGGTTCAGGGTTGGCGGTGGGATTGCCCAAAGGCCAAATGGGTAATAGCGAGGTTGGGCATCTGAATCTTGGCGCCGGACGGGTCGTCTATCAGGATATTACTCGGATTGATAAATCCATTGACGACGGTTCATTCTTCAAGAATGAGGTTTTGGTATCGTCAATCAAGAAAACCGCAAATGCTGGTAAAGCGGTGCATCTTATCGGACTTGTTTCAGATGGCTGTGTGCATAGCTCCATGAATCATCTCGACGCGCTGATTCGTTTAGCCCGGGATTTGAACACGCCGGAATTGTATCTGCATGCTTTCCTCGATGGTCGGGATACGTCGCCGACTTCCGGTGCTGGATTTGTTCAGCAGGCGCTGGATATGTTTGAAAAATATCAAATTGGTTCTATCGCGACGATTATGGGACGATACTGGGGGATGGACCGGGATAAACGCTGGGATCGGATTGAACGGGCTTATCGAGCGATTGCCTTAGGCGAAGGGAAAAAAGTCGATAATCCCATTCAGGCGATTAAAGACTCGTATAAGGCGGGCGTAACCGATGAATTCGTCGAACCGACAGTATTGAATTATGATGACCGAGGCGGCAAGGTACAATCGGGCGATTTGGCTTTGTTTTTCAATTTCCGGGCCGACCGGGTGCGGCAACTTAATCATGTCTTTGAAGGCAACCAATTTTTGCCAACGCTCGATACCGATAATGGCCTGAAAGTTAATCTCGTCAATATGACCATCTATGATGAGAAATTGAAAACTCCCGAGATTGCTTTTTCTCCCCGGAGGATGAAACGGCTGTTGGGCGAATTGCTGGCGGAGAATAATCTCAAACAATTACGAATTGCCGAAACCGAAAAATACGCGCATGTCACTTATTTCTTCAATGGTGGAAATGAAACGCCATTTCCGGGCGAAGACCGCGAATTGATTCAATCGCCGAAAGTCGCCACTTATGATTTACAGCCGGAAATGTCGGCGCTTGAAGTGACTTCCAGAGTTATTGAAGCAATCGAATCTGACAAATACGAAGTCATTGTCCTCAATTTCGCCAACTGTGATATGGTCGGACATACCGGAATAATTGAAGCCGCGGTCAAGGCGGTCGAAACGGTTGACGATTGCGTCGGCAAAGTATTAGATACTCTTATATCAAAGGGCGGAATGGGAATCTTAACTGCAGATCACGGTAACGCGGAGATGATGGTTGATCCCGAAAACGGCGGGCCCCATACCGCTCATACGACTAATCTTGTCCCCTGCCATCTCATCAACGGACCTGATGGCGCAAAATTACGGTCGGGAGGGAAATTGGCCGATATCGCTCCGACAATGCTTCAGCTATTAAATATAAAAAAACCTATTGAAATGGACGGCGAGTCGCTGTTAATTTAGCTGGTGCCGAAGATTTTCCATTATATTGCCAAATCTATCTGGCCTGATGATTTAACCCTGCGCCAGGAAAGATTATATTTACTATTCTTTGCGGCTCTTTTGGCCGCCGCCTGGCCGCCTTTACCTCTGGGATTTCTGGCCGTGATCGCGTTGATTAAGCCTCTGGATATAATATCCGGAAAGCCATTTGGGTCGGCGTTTAAGCAGGGTTATTATTATTCGTTTTTCTATCATTGCTTTTCGCTTTATTGGATTGGCTGGGTGACCATTCCGGGAACAATCGCGGCCATCGGAATTATTTCTTCCTATTCGGCCTTTGTGCTTGCTCTTTATTCGGCTCTTTATCGAAAATCAAAAAAAGTGGCGTTAATATTATTGCCGTTTCTGTGGGCAGGCGTCGAATACTTCAGAACTTTACTGGAGATTGCTTTCCCGTGGTCAAACCTGTCTTACACTCAAGGCGCATACACCGCTTTTATACAGATATGCAAATTCACCGGGGACGCCGGCATTACGATAATCCTGGTCGTTGTCAATATTTTGCTCTGGCAGGCATGGAAAAATAAGAAGCCATTATACGTTTTCATCGTCGGACTTCTGATCGGGCTTCCGACAATTTATGGGGCAATAGTTTTATCTCAGGCGGAGCCGAGTAATGAGGGTCCAATTAAAGTTGCGCTTTTGCAGGGGAGTTTGAGTATTGAGGAAAAATGGGATCCTGATAATAAGGAGTACAGTTTTTTCCTGTATGATTCCCTGGCGGTTGAAGCCGTTTCGGATTTCTCCCAGAGCAAACCTGATTTAATTATTTGGCCCGAGACGGCAGCGCCGGCATATTTATTATCGGAATATCGCCTGACGCGAATGGTGGCGCAAACGGCACGGAAAGTTGAAACGCCAATGCTGGTCGGCACGCTCGATTTTACGAGGATGGATAAAGACAACGTAAAAAGCTATAACGCGGCAGTACACTTTAACGCCGACGGTTCTCATGACAAACCGTATCACAAAAATAAATTGGTTCCGTTCGCTGAAACGGTACCCTATAGTGAATATGTTCCCTGGCTGGCGAATCTTTCGTTGGGCTGGTCTGATTTTGAGCACGGCACTGAGCTTCCCGTATATGAAAGCGAATTTGGCGGGTATGGCGTTTTGATATGTTATGAAGTGGTTTTCCCTGAGCTGGTCAATCAGTACGTTAGAAACGGCGCTGATTTCCTGGTCAATATAACCAATGATACCTGGTACGGATATTCATCGGGGCCGTATCAACATGCCGGAATGGCAGTATTTCGCGCGATAGAAAACAATATTTATATTGCCCGCACCGCTAATAGCGGTTTTACGTATTTCGTTGATAATTTCGGGCGAATATACAATAAGAGTAATTTGTACGAAAAAACAATCGTCCGTGGTCAATTGAAACCGGTACAAGGATTGACTGTTTTTAATAAAACCGGCCCCATCCTGGGGCAATTTGGCCTGTTGTTAATTGGATTATTGAGCATTATATTATTTGGACTATGGATAAAAGAAAAAGCCTCTGCCTGATAGTAATTTTCTCGCTCTTGGTGATTTGCCTTTTTTCAATAAAATTAAAGGCTGAGATAAGAGAATGGACAACTTATACGTCTTTTGGTAATACCAGGGACGCTGTAATATATAATGGGGATATATGGTTCGCGACCACCGGTGGTCTGGTCCGCATCAACCCAGAGGATATGTCTTTTGAAACGTATTCCAATATCGACGGTCTTCAGACAAATCAGCTTTTTAGCCTGTATATAGATGATAAAAACAGATTATGGGTTGGAGGGCACGGACGGCTTGTTAACTTCACCAATCCGAATAATCCCGATGGATATTTATTTACCGATAATGACGGCGTTCTTCTCGATATTGAGGATATTGACGGGGTCACCGGAGGTGATTCATTGTGGTTGGCCAGTCGCGCTGGATTAATACTTTTTCTGCCCGGTGACAATTTGACAGAAGGTTTGGTTTTAGATACTTATAATCGATTTGGAGATATTGACCGGGATACACCGGTTCGAACGATAGCGCTGGATGAAGATAATATCTGGATCGGTTCCGATGCCGGGCTGGCGGTGGGGTCGCGATTTGATATCAGGCAACTGAAAGCTCCGACCGGATGGACATCATATCTGCCATCTGATTTATCCGGCCCCACGTTTGATTCAATAAAAGCGCTAACTATTAAAAATGGGGAAATCTTCGTTGGCACCCCGGCTGGAGTTTATCAATTTAATCAGTCTATCCCCGAATTTACGAACCTGAATTTGTACGGTAATCCTTTGATCTATAACCTGTCGGCTATTGGCGATTCGATCATGATAAATAGCACTCGCGGTTCCTCTATATATTATAATGGCGTCGTTTCCGGATTGCCGACAGCCGGCTTATCGATACCGCATGCTACGTGCGGAACGATTGACGCGAATAATCTTTATTGGCATGGGGGATTAGTTGACGGTATTTTTTATCAGCAGGGCAATGAATTGACTCCTTTTCCGGTGGGGAGTCTGCCCTCCAATGATTGCCGTCAAATAGTCGCGGCTCAGGGAAAAATCTGGGGTGCCTTTTGGAATGCGGGGTTGGCGTATCTGGAAAACGGTATTTGGACTTCGGTAGATTCTGTGGTAGGAGGGATATATAGTCTTGGAGTCGGTCCTTTCGGTGAAATCTGGGCCGGCACCTGGGGGAACGGTGCCTTTCGTATCCTCGGCGACAGTATTATACATTTCACTTACCATAATTCAGCCTTATCGGGTATTGCCGAGGCTCCCCAATTCGTTGTTGTAGCCGATATTCATTTTTCAGGAGACGCAATCTGGTTTGCTAATCTGCGCGCCGCCGAAGGCGAACTGGCTGCGGTTAATCCTTATGACCTTGAGCAATGGCAAAGTTATATATTGACCGGAGGCATTCAGGCCGAATGGGTAGAGACGGTGACCAGCGGTCAGGGAACGGTATATATCGGTTCGGCTAATAATGGCATATTCGCTCGCCTGTATAATGGCTCGCCGTTTTACGCCGCCGATGATTTTACCTGGCAATTCACTTCGGCAAATTCAGGTATCGGTTCGGATATTATTCAATATTTGAAAGTCGATGGATATGATTCGCTTTGGGTCGGAACAGCATTCGGATTGTCATATCAATCTCTGGGGGAAGTAATCTTCACCAATGAGACATTGCCCATTGATTTTGGGCCGGAGACTACCGCGATTAGTTTTGACGGTCAGGGGACACTGTATTCCGGTTCCGGGCGGGGTATAGCGATACGCGATATAGCGACCGGAAATTATGAACATATCACTGAGAAAAATTCAGGGCTGGTCTCGGATGTAATCAACGATATCTATTATGATTCCGATGATAAGGCGTTATGGATTTCGACTCCGGCCGGAATTTCGAAAATGATGCTGCCGGCCAGATTGGCTGCCGATAATGTTGATGAAGTGCTGGCCTATCCTAACCCTTATACTATCCGAACCGGTAATGAAACAGTACGTTTTAATTATTCGGGGTTATCCGAGATAAGAATCTTTTCCTCGGCCGGCGAATTGATTCGTGAGATTCCCGTAACCGGTATGTGGGATGGGCTTAATAGCGCCGGTCAACCGGTAGCGTCCGGAGTATATCTATTTACAATCACCGCCCGCGACGGTGAAGTGGGGCGAGGGAAAATTTTTCTAATCCGCGAATGATAGAAATTCGAATTATAGATCGCCGCTACCTCGATGAACCGAGTTGGGAGAACTTGGCGCGGCGCGGATCTTTTTACCATACTTTACAGTGGGTAGATATATGCGCAAAAGGAATTCCCGGGCGGGGAATTTTTGTGTGCGGATATGAGAATGATTCACTTCTGTGTGGAATGCCCGCAATAATTTCCCGGCGGATGGGTGCCAAATCATTTTATTCCATGCCCAACGGAACCTATGGAGCGGTTCTTTGGTCGGAAGATATACTTAGTGATCATAGGGAACAATTTGGACGAGGACTAATTGATTATTTTACGGAAAACAGTTTTTCCCAGGTAATAATTGTCGATTACGCTAATAGCCTCGGATTCTGGCAAAATCGCCGCTTTTCTTCAGAATCGAACTCAACCCATATTCTCGATCTTCGCGGTGAAAATGATTTTTCTCCTCCCAAAAAAGTCATGACTGAAATCAAAATCGGTGAGAAAGCGAGAGGCGAGGTCATCAGGATTACTGATGATCATTGGCTTGAAGAATACTACGCTCTTTATCTCAGAAATGAACTAAGGCATGGACGAAGCAGGCCGCTTTATGAAAAGAGATTTTATGAAGCGATAGTAGAAAAATTGAAAGACTCTGATAATTTGTATTGGAATGGATTAATTGTCAAAGATCGGCTAATCGGATCACAAATTCATTTCATCCATAACAAGGCTCAATATTACTGGCAGGCGGTTTCGGATTTCGATAAAAGAAATTTCCGCCCCGACTATCGGCTCCTTTATGATGCAATAAAATATAATCGAAACCAGGGAGTGCTGACGGTTAATCTGGGTGCCTCACCCGCCGACGCGGAAGGATTAGTGTTTTTTAAAGAACGTTGGGGCGGCCGCAAATTCAAATATCCAATCCTGACCAATAAATCGAAGCTTAGGAAATTATTGGGGCGTTAGGATGAAAAAACTCCTGGTATTATCCGACGGACGCTCGATTCATACAGAACGCTGGTGCCGATATTTTGAGCAAAATGATTTTGAAGTCGCCTTGTTTTCACTCGAGGAGATTTCAATTTTAGGCCCAAAAATTAAATATCAGGGGAGTCGCCCAACCGGGCGGGGGCTAATTGATTATTCACTGGCAAAAAACCATTTCCGCATAGTCGTCGAATCATTCAACCCCGATATTATAAACGCCCATTACGTGAATTCATACGGTTGGTTGGCTTCGCATACCGATAAATGCCCCGTGATTGTGACCGCATGGGGCAGCGATCTCCTTATAGTTCCTCAAAAATCAAAAATGCAAAAGCGGCGGGTGGCACAGGCGCTTAGCCAGGCCCATTATTGTACCGTCGATTCACATAATTTATTTGAAGCCGCCAACGAATATATTGACGCACAAAAAATAATAAAAATCATTATGGGGATTGGCAGAGAGTTTTTTGAATATCGCGTGAAAAAGGATTATGGCAATAATGAAATCATCCGAATCCTGTCGCCCCGTGGTTTTCAGCCAGTGTATAATCCGGAAACAATCATTGCGGCTGCCGAGAGGCTTAAAGAGAAATTCCGGTTTCACATTGATATGCTTGGGGACAGTTCGAATATTGAGAAATATTCGGCAATAATTGAAGATCGAAATCTTTCCAGCCATATTAAAATAAAAAATCGTCTACCCCGAGAGGAATTTGAAAAATCATTGTCGGATTACGATATTTATTTGTCGGCATCTCGGTCGGATTCCACCTCGGTCTCATTGCTGGAGGCGATGTCGGTGGGTTTGCTGCCCGTCGTTAGCGATATCCCCGGTAATCGAGAATGGATTACAGATTATCATAACGGATATCTTTTCGAAACTGGAAATGTCGCATCATTGACGGAAAAGCTAACGGAAGTTTTAAAAGGGAAAATAGATTTTGACCGCATTGCTCAAATAAATCGATCATTAATTCAGGAAAAGGCAATCTGGCAGGATAATATGTCAAAGCTGAAAAAACTATTTCTGGATATTTCGTGCGAATGAACAGATCCATTCTGATAATCGCATACTATTTTCCACCTCTGGCCATGGGGGGCGTGCAGCGGATTGCCAAACTGACGAAATATCTTCCTCAATTGGGTTACAATGTCCATGTGCTAACCGTAAAACCAATCAAATATCCTGCCTATGATAATTCTCTGCTTGAAGAACTCCCTGATTCGGTCAGGATGTATCGTTCAGGTTCATCCGATCCGGCGCGGCTGGCTCGATATTTACCTCTGCCACTGACTGGCCTAAAAGACATTTCACAAAAGGCCAAAAAAGCCGGAATGATCTGGCCCGATTCAAAAATCGGCTGGAAAAAGTATGCGATTGGAAAAGCATCTGAGGTGATTAATAAGCATGATATTGATTTGATCCTATCATCTTCACCTCCCATTACCGCTCATATCGTGGCTATGGAAATATCGGAGAAATTTCAAATTCCGTGGGTTGCCGACTTCCGAGATATCTGGGAATCGCGCGGACCGGAAATGATGTATAAGGATGAGTTGCTTATAAAAAAATCTTATGATCTACTGAATCAAATCGGTCTAAAAGCGTCGGCGGTATCAGCCATCAATAATACAATAGCATCCCAAATATCCTCAACTGCCGTTTCCATACCGGGCGGATATGATCCTGATGATTTTGCATCGCTGCGGGCTGTTGGCGATGACGGGAAATTTAATCTATGTTACCTGGGGACGATTAGTGGCCTCCATCCTATTGAACCTTTTCTAAATGCGGCTCATGATTTAGCGTGTAAAAATAGCGAATTTCGAGCAAAATATAAATTCACGTTTATCGGAGCCAACGATAAGAATGATATCATGCGTCTTGCGGGGAAATTTGAAATGACCGATAGGATAGAAGTCATTGATTATCGGCCGCATCGCGATGCTCTCTCGAAAGCCGCGTCCGCTGGGGTATTATTACTCAGTGCCGCTGAAAATCATGAGGATATTTTGACCGGTAAGATTTTTGATTATTTGGGGCTCAAAGCGCCAATTCTTGGAGCCGTGCCGCCTGAAGGAGAAGCGGCTAAGATGATTGAACGGCATAAGGGCGGATTGTTCGCATCGCCAAATGACATAAGTGGGCTGGCCAAAGCGATGGAGGAATTATTTCGCCGATGGCAAAACGGCGAAAAATGGGAAAAATCCGGACTTGATACTCTAACCCGATTGCATACCGCGAAACAATTCATCAATGTTTTTGAGAGAATTCTTGATGCCTGATAAATCTGAAATTTCTGCTGTAGTTATTTCCTATAACGGAAAGGATTTTATTTCCGATTGCCTGCGTACGCTTCAAGATGATCTCATGGATTATAGGCATGAAATAATTATCATTGATAATCATTCAACTGATAACACGATCGAAATTATTGAACGAGATTTTCCGAATGTAAACCTTATAAAAAATTCAGAAAATCTTGGATTCGCCGGGGCTGTCAATCAGGGGATCGCACGGGCGAAATGTGAATATATTTGGATATTAAATCAGGATATTCGCGTTCGAAAAGGATGCGCCCAAACATTACTTAATTATTATTCAGACCATGGCGATGCCGGAATGGCAGGCCCGCGACTTGTAGGTTTTGACGGCGCTCTCCAGAAATACTGCCGCCGCTTCCCGCTTTATCATCATATCCTCTTTGAGCTGTGTGGACTTTCAAAGCTATTCCCTCGGTCGAAATTATTTAACGGCTGGAAAATGGGCGACTTTGATCATTTGACCTCAGCCGTAATTGAACAGCCGATGGGGGCCGCCATACTTATCAAGCGAGATCGAATCGATAAAGTGGGGATGATGGATGAATCCTTCCCGATATTTCTAAACGATGTTGATTTATGCAAACGGTTGTGGATAAATGGATATAGAAATTATTATTGCTTCGACGCCGTCATTGAGCATTACGGAGGAGCGTCAGTTTCCAGACAAAAGCCCAAAATGGTCTGGCTCTCGCATCTAAGTATGATAAAGTACTTTGCCAAGTATGAGAAGTTGGACCGATCGGAATTGCCGGTAAAAGTATCACGCTATCTGCTTTTAGGTATAGTTTCTTTTCTTCTATTCGTTGCCGCGATTCCAAGGTCGGCATATCACTTGATTCGAAAAATTATTTAACCAGCGCCATTTTTCGCGTGATAATTCCCTCTGCGGTTTTCAATCGATAAAAATAAATTCCCGAAGGGGCGGAATTGTTATTCATGTCGGTACCTTCCCAAATGATTTGATGAATACCGGCCGGCAGGTATTCGGCAACCGGTTCGTCAATTACATTTCCGAGGATATTATATATCGTAAGTTCAACCCGGCCGGATTGTGAAGTCATAAATTCAATGGTTGTAGTCGGATTGAAGGGATTGGGGTAGTTTTGTACCAATGAAAACCTTAACGGAATCGGCAAGTCGTTATCATCAACATCGGAAGCGATAGACGGACTGAGCGTGATTTCTGAAGATATATATCCATGACCGTTAACGGTTACGGTGATAATTTCGGTCCAGTCATCGGGGATGGAAAATGTAGCAATCCCATGCAAATCTGTGGTTGCGAATAGATAGATATCATTGGCGTTATTTATAACTACGGTTTTCCCGGCCAAAGGAACGTCATTTACGTCAACATGGATGCTGAGTTCTCCACCAATCGGGTAGGCATACGGACCGGAAATATTTATTTCTTCCGGACGGTCGAGATACAATTCAATTGAGGGGTCGCCATAATAATTTTGTCCGTATATCTGGTCGCGATAATATGGAAAATCTATCCATGAGCGGTACATCGCCTCGACCGGATTGCCTTCGGCGGCATCAAAGAGATGGCCATAAAACGATGCCATTAATTTGTAGCTGGATCCAACCCAACCCCATCGAGTAAAGGCAATCATGCCGACCGGTCCGGAATTTTCCAGAGATAAAAGCTCCTCCGCGACCGAAGGAACCGTTTGGCCGTATAATGTTTCAAGATCAAATGAAGCCTGGTCGCAAGACACCGAATAATAAAACCCGATTTTATTGTTATCCTCCATGCTGGAAAAATAGTCACCATCAATACCTTCGGCGGTAAACAGATATTGCTTGGGAAATTGATTATACTCTCTGGAACTTAATACGAAACCGTCAGGGCGTCCATGAGCCAAAATATTTACGAAACCGTAACCCTGTGACAAACCGCTGAGAGCATCATCGGCATAGGGGCCGGTGGGAGCCGGATCATTACCGTTCGGATCTTCGGCTAACCGCTCACAGTCATTGTCTATATGTGCCGGGAATGATTCGGCTACCCGGTATTGCTGGCCGCCCTCAAAATAATCGCGCATCTGATCTGATGAAAAAAATACGGATTTCTTAAGATAATCCGTATCGCCGCTTCCGGGATTGAATAAATAATCCCTCAATTTTTCTGTGTATGCGATTACCTGAGAGGCTTGAGAAAACGGCAACCGACCTATTAATACTTCCGCTCCCAGATCTGGATGATCCTGAGTCGGCTCACCCCAGACACCATCGCCGTCAAAATCCCAGTCGCCATCAAAATCGGCAAAATATAAGTCGCAGATCATTAGATCGTAAAGAGCAGGAATGATTGTCGTATTATAGAAATACGCGTATCTAACCGGGACCTGGTTTTCATCCCCTCCGAGTAAAACATATTTCCCGCCATTATTATAAAAATCATGGAGATAATTTCTGAGGGCTTCGGCTTCGTCAATTCCCGAGTAATTCGCGTAAATGGAATCGGTAATGGCTAATGCCGCGTTGTATCCCGTAGATCGTTTCAAGTCTATAAAAACCTTAAAGGCGTCGACAAATTCGGGGGATGTGACGACCACGAATTCATTACCCAGGGGACAGCCGTCAATTCCGGATCCGGAAGATAAGCGGTCCAAGGCGGACTTAGATTTATTATTTTCAATTGAATTGGGAAGCCCTTCATAAATTTTCGCTCTATTATTCGATGATGAAATTTCAATAACGTGATTGAAAACTATTTTATCCTCACCCAAAAACTGAATCGGGAAAACAGTGATCGACCAGATCGAATAATTACTCATAAATATCTGTTCGATTTTCCCGGGAGCGGAAGGATAAATGTTGTATACTCTGGAGAAATATCTTGGGTTTTCGATTTCTTTGTTCAATGCGCTGGTGGGAATATCGGCCTTATTTTTTGAAATTTGAAAATCGATCTGAATTGTATCGCTTTCAATAACTCGCAAAAACAGCGTTTCCTCATCTTGATTAAGATAGGAATGATATTTAAGCTGAGTTATCGGTAAGGACGGATATCCCTCAATGCTGATAGTTTCCAGTCCCGAAAGGCTAATTTCACCTTTTTGTCCATCTATTACTAATTTTTCCAGATCGAATTTAATTAACTCAATGGCATCGGCGGAAAACGCGTTTCCGACGGCTAAGATCAAGGCCGTTATTAAAATAGTCAAAACTTTCATTATCATCTCGCTTGTTCCTTTTCGAATCAATCTGATAAAACGCAAGAGAGATGCCTTTGAAGGAGCTTTTTGAGGAATTTTCGCGGTTTATAAGTTATTGCTTAGTATTTGGTTAGAGGTGGGTGTTATAGTTCAGGAATTAGTCCAAATAGTTTTCAGGAATTATATGGTAAGGCCACAATACTCAGTCGATTCTCATCAATTGAGAAAATTAATAATCCTGAAAATTTTGTTGAGGGCTGTGACATTTTTTGGTTCAAGGAAATACAAAAAAATGAAAAAAAATCCATTCTTACTTATTGATTGATATTAAATTAGGGCGGTCTTTTTTTTTAATATTTTCCTTGACTTTTTTCAGATACATGGGCAATATTGGGGTGCGGTGGGATAAAATGGGTAAATTTTTTTTAGAAAGGCGCGTTTTGCTCGGATTTTGCGGCTCTTATACTTGCACCATTGACGACAAAGGTCGTCTTTCCATTCCGGCTAAAATCAGGCCCGGAGATCCGGAGAAATCAAAGGAGAAGAGTATTCCGTCGGGAGATAAACTGGTTGTATCTCAGGGTCTCGATGGTTGCCTATCATTGTATCCGGTTGATGAATGGAAAAAGGTGCAGGAGCGCCTTCAATCCAAATCCTTTACTCTTAGAGATTTCCGCTATGTCAATCGACGCCTCCACCAATACACGTCAGTCGAGAAAATTGACAAATCAGGCCGAATTCATTTACCGGAAATATTACGAACTCAGGCGGGAATAAGCAAGGAAGTTCTGGTTATAGGAGCCAATCAGACGATTGAAGTCTGGGATCCCGAACGATATCACGCTTATACGGAAAACTATGGCCGCTCGCTGGAAGACGTAGCCGAAGAATTGTTTAAAGATGACCCTGACTGATGGTTATCATCAGCCGGTAATGGTTGATGAGGCTGTCGGTTTATTGAATATCCGTCCCGCTGGTAACTACATAGACGCTACCGCAGGTGGAGGGGGATACACAGTTATTATTGCATCCCAACTGGGACCTTCGGGAAGGCTTTTGGCAATTGACAGGGATGTTGAAGCAGTTGAGCAAACCAGGGAGAGAAACAGGGAGCTTTTATCGCATGTGGATATTACTCAGGGGAATTTCAGCGACATGGCCAATTTAGCATCTACGGTTGGAATTACAGCCATTGACGGAGTCGTTTTTGATCTGGGAGTTTCCGGGCATCAATTCGATTGTGCCGAAAGGGGTTTTTCTTATCGGCAGGACGGACCGCTCGATTTTCGCATGGATCGTTCACAAGGATTAACCGCCGCGGATATTATTAACAATTACCCTCAGGAAAAACTTAATAATATTTTTTATACTTTAGGCGAAGAAAAAAACGCGCGCCGCATAGCCTCGGTAATTTCCAATTCGAGAACAAAAAAAGAAATCACGACCACCTTTGAATTAGTCAAAATCATAAAATCGGTAACTAATCCCAGATATTTGAATAAAACTTTATCGCGCTGTTTTCAGGCTATTCGAATAGTCGTCAATGAAGAGATAGAGAGTCTGAATAAGGGGCTGCAAGTCGCGATTGGACTATTGGCTCCCGCCGGGAGAATAGTAGTACTATCATATCACAGCTTGGAAGACCGTCTGGTTAAAAATATATTCCGCGAACGCAAACAAAACGGGGATCTACAAATCCTCACCAAAAAACCGCTAATCGCCAAAGACCAAGAAAAGGATTCAAACCCTCGCTCCCGTTCAGTCAAATTGAGGGCTGCTGAGAAAATATGAAAATGAAGATACCCCGCCGCTACAAAACTAAAAGACGCTCCTCACGCAAAAACAACCTGCCCGTCAATCGGTTTGTCCGCCTTATCCTCTTTACGTTGACAGTCGTTTTTCTCGCGTCGGTTTACATTTATCAGCGGGTTTGGGTTCGAGAACTTGATAATGAGATAAAAAAATTACAGAAAAAGAATGAACTGGCCGAAGAATTTCTTTCTGAATTGAAAATTGATTGGATTGAAGCGTCAACTTTGATAAATGTCGAGAAAGCTATCGCCGTTCACAAACTTGGCCTTCAGCCAACTATGCCGCATCAGAATTTGATTGTCAATCCGGTGCTGTACGAGGACCGGGGACGCTACGCCGGTTTCTTTAAGGCTTTTGATAAGTTAAAAGAGGGTATTCCCTTCATAGCACCGAGTGAAGCGGAAGCAAACCAGCTATTTGAGGTAAAGTGAAAGTACATTATTCAAAAATACGGGCCGGACTGGTTCTGATGACATTTACCCTGATTTTCTCGATCTTTCTGGGCCGTGTGATTCTTTTTCAGGTTGTGCGCGGAGGCGATTATCGAGAAACGGCCCGGAAATTGTATTTACAATCCAAATCAATTCGAGCCGAGCGCGGTTTGATATTCGACAGTAAAGGTCGAAAGGTAGCCATTAATAAAACGTATAAATCTCTTTGCGCTTACCCCTCAAGTAAAGATGTTATCGAATCGACTTATACCTTAATTTCAAATGTACTAAAGAAGAGTAAAAATTCTGTTAAGCGTGAATATATATTAATTCCCCGGAAATTCTGTTACATCAAGCGAGGATTGAACGCTTCCGAATATGCTCGTTTTACATCGAGTAAGAAAAAATACGGGCTCTTCATAG
The DNA here is from genome assembly GCA_036480375.1 of Candidatus Zixiibacteriota bacterium. NCBI lineage: Bacteria > Pseudomonadati > Candidatus Zixiibacteriota > Candidatus Zixiibacteriota bacterium. Next base: position 130,936 of record JAZGGI010000028.1, on the reverse strand, counting down.
AAGAAGAACCTGCCCGTGATTATCCCTACGACATGGTTGGCAGATCTATTCTTGGATTCGTTGATTCGGACAACATCGGGAAATCGAGTGTGGAGATGTTCATGGAAGATATTCTGGCCGGAATTGAAGGACGTTCCCTGATAAATCTCGATGGTCTTGGTACAGAATATCAGATTCAGGAGATTCCACTCAAGGAAGCGGTTAAAGGCAATTCGGTAGTACTGACTATTGATTGGGATAAGCAACAAATTGTAGAAGAAGAACTTGCGCGAGCCGTTGAGAAATACAATGCTAAAGGCGGGGTAGCCGTATTTGTCAATCCGCACGACGGAGCTGTGATTGCCGCCGCAGAATATAGCCCGACTGAGACCAATCATGACAAGCCAATGAAATTATCCGCCGCCGCGGATACTTTTGAACCGGGTTCAATTTTCAAACTTATTACCGCCGCAGCTGTTCTCGAAGATGGATCGATTAAAGCGAGCGACAAGTTTTACGCCAATCAGGGACGCTGGCGTCTGGGGCGGAATAGTCTCCGGGATGATCATAAGTATGACACCCTGACGTTTCAAAGCGCTTTTGAATTGTCGTCCAATATCGCTATTGGCAAAATCGCTAACGAAATTGGCGGCGAAAAAGTATATGCCATGGCCCGCAAATTTGGATTCGGACAAAAAACTCGCTGCGGCATGAACGGCGAAAGCCGGGGAATCCTTACAAAGCCTCGAAGATGGTCAAAATTCGTGACTTCGACCTTCGCCATCGGCCATGGATTATCGGTGACGCCGCTACAAATGGTTCAGGCATATGCGACAGTCGCGTCGGGCGGATTTTTAAATCAACCATATTTTGTCAGCGGGTGTATAAATCATGAAGGGGAAGTCATTAACCGGCATGAAAGTCGGCCGGTTAAAGTACTCGATGATGAAACCGTAAATCAGCTGCGGGAATTTATGCGCGGTGTAATTGTCAATGGCACCGGTACCCCGTTGGCTGACGCTGGTGTGACAATCGCCGGAAAAACGGGTACGGCTGAAAAGCCTAACCTGGAGACGGGCGGGTATTACAAAAACAAATTTATGGCATCCTTTGCCGGGTTTTTCCCTGCCGATTCACCGCTGGTAGCTGGTATTGTCGTTCTCGATGAACCGGAACCTATTCACTACGGCGGTTATACTTCGGGTCCGGCCTTCAAAAATATCGCTGAAAAATTCGCCGCGATTGATAATTATGGCTTCTCGACAATCAATTCCCGGCCATTCGCGGACAATCAGGAAATGGATAATGCCGAAGCATTTACTGAAGATTTTGTGCGCGTACCGGCTTTAGTCGGTCTCTCATGTGATAAAGTCACAAATAATTGTGGTCGTCTAAAATTAAAGACCCAATTTATCGGATGCGGATCGCATGTCATAGCTACATGTCCCCCGAATGGTGCCTTTGTTGAAAAGGGAGAATTGCTCCGGTGTTTCACCAACAAGATATCCGGTGAAGATTTAACTGTTCCTGATGTGACAGGCTTAACGATTCGTGAAGCCATAAACATTTTCGATTGCTATGGAATCGAGGCGAAATACCGGGGAACGGGAAGAGTTGTCAAGCAAAAACCGGAGGCGGGTTGTGTTCTTGCATCCGGAGAAAAAGTAGAATTGACGTTCAAACGAAATACAGGAGTGTAATCATTCTTTTACGGGATTTAGCCAGAGCGGTTTCGGGTGCGGAAATTACCGGCAATGACGATGTCGAAATTTCCGGTATCGAATATCATTCCGGGATGATTAAACCGGGTTCGGCCTTTGTGGCCATAACCGGTTTTCAACAGGACGGGAATCTGTTCGCTCAGGATGCCATCGAAAAAGGAGCCGTGGCCATTATAACTGAAAAGGAAGGCGACTATTCCGTCCCGCAAATGATCGTTCCCGACACTCGTATGGCATTGGCCGATCTGTCCGCACTCATCTATGATTATGAAAAAAACAAAATAAAAATTTGCGCCGTTACCGGTACTAACGGCAAAACAACATCATGCTTTTTGATAAGAAATATACTAAACGCCCGAGGTAAGCGAACCGGTTTGGTGACATCTTTGGTATATGACACTCTGCGCGACCAGATTACGGCTTCTCGCACGACACCGGAATCTCTGGATATCTTTCGGTTACTAACCGCCATGAAAAATAATTTCTGCACGAATACCGTTATTGAAGTTTCCTCGCATGCGTTAATGTTGCATCGCATTAGAAACCTGAATATTCAGGTGGCGCTGTTTACCAATTTTACCCGGGAACATCTCGATTTTCATAAAGATATGAATGATTATCTGGAAGCCAAAGCCAAACTGCTCGACTTCGTAACGTCAAAAACTCAGTGGGCGGTTCTGAATTATGACTGTCCTGAATTCAGAGGTTTTCTCGATCGCCTGACATGCTCACACATGACCTACTCACTTTCGGATCCGGGCGCCGATGTCTATCTGGAACATTTTGAGTTGCGACCCGATGGTTCGAGTTTGGAGCTTCGGACGCCGATGGGTGTCAAGCATATCGACTTCAAATTACCGGGACGGTACAACTTATATAACGCCCTGGCGGCTGCGACAGCATCACTTGCATCGGGAGTCGATATTGATTCGGTTGCTACCGGATTGGCTAATTCACGAGTAATACCGGGAAGACTGGAAAGAATCGAGAGCAACGCGCCTTTTTCGGTTTTTATCGACTATGCGCATACTCCCGACGCCTTGAAAAGAACGATTGAGACATTGAAAGAGATCGGTACTGGCCGCGTTCTCACTCTCTTTGGATGCGGTGGAGATCGCGACCGAGGGAAACGACCTCTGATGGCTGAAGCCGTGGCGTTATCTTCCGACTATTGCGTTCTCACATCCGATAATCCTCGTTCCGAAGATCCTCAACAGATAATAAATGATGCCCAGGCCGGATTTACGAACGGGGCCAGGGCCGAAATAATCAAAGACCGTGAAGAAGCCATAAAGCATATCTTAGAAAATTCTGAACAGGGGGATATCATTCTCCTGGCAGGCAAAGGGGCGGAAGAATATCAGGAAATCAACGGCGTTCGTTATCCGTTTAGCGATAAGGATGTGGCGATTAAATATTTGGAAAAAATGAGGCACGGGAGATAGGTGAAATACTTGAATCCGTCAATACTGCAAAAAGTTCTTGATTCGGAAATTGTCGACGGGGCAATTGACAAAATGCCCGAATTTACCGGACTATCCGTCGATAGCCGCACGATCAGATTTGGTGAATTGTTTTTCGCGATTCAGGGAGACAATAACGATGGGCACGATTTTATCCCCGGCGCCTTTAAAAATGGAGCCGCTGCCGCGGTTATCAACCGCAACCGTTTGGCTCAATTTGCCGACAATCCGCCGGGATTAATTTACGCCGTTGATGATACCCATGAGGCTCTGCTAAACCTGGCCGGTTATATTCGCCGCCAGATAGACGCCCGATTCGCCGGCATCACCGGCACCAATGGCAAAACAACAACCAAGGAAATGCTTTACTCAATCATAAACGTGAGTCATAATGCCTTTCGCTCTCCGGGAAATTTAAATAACCTCTTTGGACTTCCTCTCTCGTTAGGCATGATGCCCTCAAATGTTGACTATGCCGTTTTTGAGCTTGGCATTTCGGTTCCGGGGGAAATGGCCCGATTGGCGTCGATTATTAAACCGGACATCGCGGTAATTACCAATATCGGTCCGGCTCATCTGGATACGCTGCGTACGATGGAAAATGTAGTCAAAGCGAAGTTCGAATTAGTTGATAATCTTCCGGTGGGGGCGGTAGTTATCCTCAATGCCGATGATGAAAATCTGACAAAGGAAGCCCATAGAAGAAATCTCAAATATATCGGCTTTGGGATTTCCAACTTTTGCGACATCCGGGCGACCAGAATAGAGATTGATGATAAGGGCAATTACTCCTGTGACGTCAACGGCCGGAATATCCGTGTTCCGGTTTATGGCAAAGTAAATATCTATAATGTCCTGGCTGCCATCGCGGCGGCAACGGTCTGGGAATGTCCGCCGGATGACTGGGAGCAGGGTTTCGCATCATTTCAGCCAGTGGATATGCGAATGGTCTCGGAATCATTTGAGGGATTGCATCTTTTGATCGACTGTTATAACGCCAATCCCGAATCGGTTACGGCGTCGCTCGAGACGTTGAGCAATATACCCACCGAAGGTAAGCGTATTGCGGTCATGGGAGATATGCTGGAACTTGGCGAAAATGAGAAAGAGTTTCATAAAAGTATCGGGGCTATCGCCGCCGAATCAGGATTGGATTTTCTGTTATGTCTGGGACCGTTGACTTCAATTACGGTCGAAGAAGCAATTTTCAAAGGCTTGTCCGACAAACAAGCGATGCATTGCCGGGATCATAACGAATTGCTTAACCAATTACTGAAAATCATACGTCGAGGTGACCTGATTTTGTTCAAGGGGTCTCGTGGCATGCGAATTGAAAAAATCGTCGCCGGATTGAAGGGAACGGCTTTTAAAAACAATTAAGATGCTGTACTATTTGCTCATAGAATTAACACAATACATCTCCGGTCTGAATCTGTTCCGTTATATCACCACTCGAGCTGTTGCGGCCTCGGTAACCGCGCTTCTCATATCAATATTATTCGGTCCCATGTTTCTTAGGATTTTGCATCGCTATCAGGTTAAGGAAAAAATCAGGGACGAAGGCCCCAGCACCCATAAATCCAAGGAAGGCACTCCAACGATGGGCGGGGTCATGATCCTCTTTTCGGTTTTAATACCAACCCTTCTTTGGGCGGATCTGGCCAATCGGTTCATTCTCTTAATTCTGATGGTCACCGTCTGGATGGGCGCTATCGGATTTATGGACGATTATCTCAAAGCAAAAAAACTTCAAGCCCGCGGTTTGGTCGGACGCAAGAAAATGATCGGTCAAATTGGCTGCGGTCTGTTATTTGGTCTGCTGTTATATTATTTCCCGCCCAGCGGTGAGTTTAGCACCCATACTAATATACCGTTTTTCAAAAACTATATTCTTAATTTGGGCATTCTCTACGTTCCGTTTATAATCGTGGTCATTACCGGTACATCTAACGCGGTAAACCTATCCGATGGTCTTGATGGTTTGGCAATAGGGCTTTCGGCATTTTGCTTTATCGCTTTCGCCGGATTGACCTACCTGGCCGGACGCGCGGACTATTCCTCCTATCTGGCTATTGAGTATATGCCCGGTTCCGGAGAATTAGCGGTTTATTGCGCTGCTGTAATCGGCGCCTCGTTGGGATTCTTGTGGTTTAATTCTCACCCCGCCCAGGTATTCATGGGTGATACCGGAGCGTTAGCGTTGGGGGGAGCTTTGGGAGCCATCGCGCTCTTAATTAAGAAAGAACTTTTGCTTGTTATCGTTGGAGGAGTATTCGTGGCCGAAGCGCTGTCGGTCATAATTCAGGTAATGTCTTATCGACTAAGAGGCAAGCGAATCTTCAAAATGGCTCCGTTGCATCATCACTTTGAATTATTAGGATGGGATGAATCAAAAATTGTCGTCCGGTTTTGGATAATAGGCGCTATATGTGCACTCTTAACCCTAAGTACATTGAAAATACGATGAACAGAATTGATCGCATACAAGGAAGAAAAGTCGGCATAATCGGCATGGCCCGGTCGGGAATTGCCGCCGCGAAATTAGTTAAGCAACTGGGTGGTCTACCGCTGGTTTCGGACGTCATGCCGGAAAAGGATTTGTCTGAGGAAATCGCAATTCTCGAAAAAGATAGCATCGCGTTTGAATACGGCGGACATAGCGAAAAATTACTCGAAAGCGATTATCTGATATGTTCGCCCGGTGTATCGGGTACGATTGATATCCTTCAAAAGGCATCGAGTGCCGGAATTCCGATTCTTTCGGAAATTGAGTTGGCTTACTGGGTTTGTCGGGGGAGAGTTCTGGCAATAACCGGCTCCAACGGCAAGACTACGACAACGACATTGCTGGGAGAAATATGCAAAGCCTCGGGAATACCAACGGCGGTAGGAGGAAATATCGGAACCCCGTTTTCACAAATTGCGCGGGATGTACCTGATGATGGCTTGGCAGTCATTGAAATTTCTTCATTCCAATTGGATCGGATTGAGCAATTCGCGCCATACGTTGGCATTCTGTTAAACCTGACACCCGATCATCTCGATCGATACAAATCATTTGATAATTACTGCGCCGCCAAATACAAAATATTCGAAAACCAAACGGCCGAACATTATGCCGTGCTCAATGCCGACGATAATGAAATTTCGCGGCGGCCTTTTCCATACCAAGGCCGTGTCATTAAATATTCAATCCAGGATAGCACCAGTATCGGCCAACTCCCGGATGGTGTCTCCCAGAGGGGGAAGAGACTGTTCGGGAAGTTGGCCGGCAGAGAATACGATATTATGGTCTCCGACAAAATCGGAATCCCCGGCCCGCATAATTTATCCAATGCCTCGGCGGCCGCAGCCGCGGCGCTGATATGCGGTATTGATACCGATGTAATCGCTTCCGTTCTCGAGAGATTTTCCGGAGTCGAGCATCGCCTCGAATATGTCAATACCATCGGGGGAGTTTCGTTTATAAACGATTCCAAAGGCACTAATGTTGATGCCGTTGTTGTCGCCCTGCAGTCTATTCCCGGAAATATTAATCTTATCGCCGGAGGGCGCGATAAAGAGGGCGATTTTATTCGTCTCCTGCCTTACGCGGAGGGTAAAGTCAATCATTTGATTCTTCTTGGCGAAGCCCGGGAAAAAATATTTGATCAACTGGGCCGTCATTTTCCGGCGGTCATGGCTGATTCAATGGCTGACGCCGTGCGAAAATCATTCGACCTGTCGCACCCCGGAGATACGGTCCTTCTTTCGCCCGGATGCGCCAGCTTCGATATGTACCGTAACTTTGAACAGCGCGGCGAAGATTTTAAGAAACTGGTAATGAAATTAAAAAACGGTAAAGGTAAGGGAACCGCTGTTGAAGCCTAAAGAACAAAAGATCGATCATTGGCTGCTTTTATCAGTCTCTCTTTTAATTCTACTTGGCAGCGTCATGGTTTATTCATCTTCAAGCGCTATCGCGCAAAATGCCATGACCGAAGAAGGGCGAAAATTCTCGAGCCATGCTTTTTTCCTGAAACGCCAAATTGTATATCTGGTGTTGGCTTACATTGTCATGTATCTGGCAATTAAAATCGATCTTGAAAAAACAAGAAAACTGATATTCCCGGGATTAATTTTGGCCTTTACCCTATTGATAATCGTCTATTTCACTCCGCCGATACGAGGTACGCACCGCTGGTTGTCGATGGGCTTTTTCACATTCCAGCCGTCGGAAATTTTCAAGTATATGACTCTATTTTACCTGGCCCACTCGTTATCGCAAAAAGGGCGTTCACTCGACAATCTCAAACTATATGTGTGGCCCTACGGTCCGATTCTACTGGCGGGAGCGCTTTTGATAGTCTTTGAGCCTGATCTTGGTTCGGTTCTGGTTTTGGGAACGACAGTCATTATTCTTTTATTTCTGGCCGGAGCGAGGTTAAATCATCTGGCCATTGCCATAGGAGGATCAGCCGTTGCGGTTTATCTCCTTGTATTTATCGCCGGATATAAAAAAGGACGGGTCCTTGATTTTCTCGATTGGATGGCCGATCCAATGCAGGCTCCGCATCAGGTCAAACAATCGGTTTTATCAATCGCCAATGGAGGTATTCTGGGGACCGGGCTGGGAAATGGAATTTTCAAGCAGTTTTTCCTGCCGGAACCGCATACCGATTTCATCTTTGCCTCAATCGGGGAAGAGCTTGGTCTTTTGGGATTGACCATTACTCTGGGATTGTTCTTTACGGTAATCTGGCGAGGTTTCCGAATTGCCTCCGGTCAGCCGGATAAATTCCGATACCTTCTGGCATCCGGATTGATTCTTTGTTTGGCGATTAATATCTGCATCAACATCGCGGTTGTTCTGGGTTTGATTCCGACGACTGGATTACCGTTGCCGTTTCTCAGTTTTGGAGGGTCTTCATTAATTGTATCAGCAGCGGCCGTAGGACTCCTCCTCAATTTATCCCGCTGGCAGGTGAGGAGGGTTAGATGAGAGTATTATTTGCGGGAGGAGGAACGGGCGGCCATCTGTTTCCGGCTCTGGCCATTGCCGAAGAAATTAAACGCCTTAATAAAAATAACGAGATTGAATTTGTGGGAACCAGATACGGTATCGAATATCGCATGAGGGAAAAACTGGGATATCCATTATCTCTGATTTCAATGCGCGGCCTGCCTCGAAAAGTTTCTCTTAATCTGTTGATATTTCCTTTCAGGGTGGCGTGGACTGTGATTCAATCAATAAAAATATTGCGTCGTTTCAAACCTGACATAGTAGTCGGTACCGGAGGGTATGTAGCGGGACCGCCGATTATCGCGGCCTCAATGAAAAAAATCCTCTGTGTCATTCAAGAGCAAAACAGTTTCCCCGGTTTGGTAACGCGCAAATTGGCATCCCATACCAATATGATTTACCTGGCTTACCGGAAAGCGGAGGAATATTTACCGAAACGGGCGAATCGGATGCTTCTCGGTAATCCGGTCCGTTCCTCAATTAATTCCGGCGACAAAAACCTGGCGTATGAAAAATTTGGATTAAGACGGGGGCGAAAAACAATTTTGATCCTGGGCGGTTCACAAGGAGCGCGGAAGATTAATTATGCCGTACTCGATGGATTGAAATTCCTCGATGATTCGGTTCAATTATTATGGCAATGCGGGGAGGGGGATTACAAGGATGTAACTGAGCGACTGGACAAAAAGGATTTTGTCGTCTCCCTCTTCCCGTTTTCAAAAGATATGGAACTCGTTTATGCCGCCGCCGATATCGCTATCGCTCGGGCCGGAGCGCTGACTATTGCCGAATTAACAGCCTGCGGCATTCCGGCTATACTGATTCCCTATCCTTACGCGACGGCCAATCATCAAGACTATAACGCCCGGGAAATCAAAAAAGCGGGCGCGGCCGAAGTTATCGCTGACAAGGACATTGACACTGTCAATCCGCTACAGAAAGCCATGACAATTTTGGCATCGGATAAATATGAAAAAATGAAATCGGCGTCATTGGAACTGGGGAATGTGGATACGGCCCGGAAGATAGCTCTTCATATTGCGGATTTGGTTCAGAATAAAGGAGAAAAGCTTGGCGACTATCACCAGGGTTGAAACACCGAAAGAGTTTAGGCGGGCAAATATGATTTTTTCGAAATACAAAAGACTCCACTTCGTGGGAATTGGCGGCGCGGGTATGTCGGGTATGGCCAAGATATTACACAATCTGGGTTATCAGATATCGGGTTCCGATATTTCGCCTTCGGAAGTCACCGAGCATCTTGAATCGCTTAATATGCCAATTTATAGCGGCCATAGCGCTTCTCAAGTGGACGGCGTGGATTTGGTCGTCATATCTTCCGCGGTGGACGAATCAAATCCAGAAGTTGTCGCGGCGCTTGCAAAAGGTATACCGGTTATTAAGAGAGCTGAAATGCTGGGCGAATTGATGCGCCTCAAATTCTCCATCGGAATCGCGGGCAGTCACGGCAAGACGACAACCACCGCCATGCTTGGCAAAATTCTGGTAACCGCCGGAATGGACCCGACCATACTCGTAGGCGGACGCGCCGTCGAACTTGATTCAGGCGGCCAGCTTGGGCAGGGCGAGATTATGGTCGCTGAAGCGGATGAATATGATCGCTCTTTTTTGAAAATGTATCCTTCGATAGCTGTAATCACCAATATCGAAGAAGATCATCTCGATTGTTATGACGGGATCGAAGACTTACTGAATTCATTTACGGAATACGTCAATCGTGTTCCCTTTTACGGCTCCGTCATTATACCCGAATCGGATGGAAATGTTCTGCGTATTCGCGATAATATTAAACGCCCAATTATCACTTTTGGGTTTAGCCCCCAGGCCGATATTTATGCCGATAATATTGAATTTTCGGGTCACGGTTCAAGTTTCGAGCTTATTGTCAGAGACGAAAGCAAGGGTCGGTTTTCTCTCAATATACCGGGCTGGTTTAATATTGCCAATGCTCTCGCGGCAACTGTGGCCGCTCTCGAATTGGAGATATCCCTTGAATCAATCGATGAGGGGCTCCGGTCATTCAAGGGAGTGGGACGCCGTTTTGAGGTTATAGGCGAAGTTAATGATGTAACCGTTATTGATGATTACGCTCATCATCCCAGCGAAGTCAAAGCCACCTTAAGCGGACTGCGCGAATCGGTTTCATCATCTCCAAGAAAAACGATCGCCATTTTCCAGCCGCATTTGTTCAGCCGTACGCGCGATTTCTATCGTCAATTCGCTGAGGCCTTACACAGCGCCGACGTCGCTTTGGTAGTTGATATCTATCCCGCTCGGGAAAAACCTTTGCCGGGAATAAGTGCCAAGATGATCGCGGAATTCGCTCATTCTATTGGTTATAAAAACATCAGATACGTCGGACTCAAAGAAAACGCGATAGACATCGCCGCTGATTTATCCGAGCCGGGGGATGTAATCATCACAATGGGCGCGGGAGATATCTTCCGCATTAACGAAAAATTGCTCAAAAAACTGGGTTTGTGATGTTTCTGGGAATTCGAAAAAAATATTGGATTTGTTTGCTAATCACCTTGGTAATCGGAGGAACGATTCTCTTCGCCAATATTTCGTCCGTATTCGCCTGGAAAAGCATTGAATATTCAGGCCCCAGAGCGGATGAGCTAAATTCTAAATTAGAAAATTTTCCCGATGAGACAAATATCTTCAGATTAAATAAGGATATACTGACCGATACTATTATGGCATGCGACGGCATCCATAATATAGCCCTTAATTATGATTTGCCTTCAGGAATCTATGCTGAAGTTAATCGCTTTACGCCGCTGGCCATTTTAGCCTCCGAAGATCTACATGGCATTGATAAATTCTGCCGTGTAATACCTTATGATACCGATTGGGTATCAAAGGATGTGCCGGTCATTACAGGCTTGAATAGTCCGCGCCTATTTACTCACCCCGATGATTTTAGAATTGCCGATGTTATCCGGGGCCTGGAAGAAATCAAAGAAAACTTACCGGAGCTATTTGCCCGGATTGCTGAAATAGATTTCTCATCGAAGATTTATCTCGAAATATTTCTGACTACCGGCCATGAATCGTATTTGGCAATTTCAAGAGATTTCGCGGCTCAGCTCTATAAAATGCACTTGTTTCGCGAGACCAGATTAGGTCTTCAAGGCGGTCAGTTTAATCTCCAGTATGCGGGAGTGGTTATTAGGAAATGAGAAGAGGAAGGAAGTCATAAGTGCGGACCATAGTAGGACTCGATATCGGAACCACCAAAATATCGGCCCTCATCGCCGAAGTCGAATCAGGTGAGGAAACTCCGCGGCTGGTCGGAATGGGAATGGTTCCATCCGACGGAATGCGGCGAGGAGTAGTAGTGGATCTGGAAAAGACGGTGCGATCGATATCCAAGGCGATAACCGATGCGGAGTTGATGGCAGGTGTCAACGTCGAATCGGTTCTGGCCGGAATTTCCGGCGATCACATTCGCTCGATAAATTCGCACGGCGTTATCGCCGTTTCCCGGAGCGACAATGAAATTACCGAAACCGATATTGAGCGCGTTATTGATGCTGCCCGAGCGGTCGCTATCCCGGCCGACCGCGAAATTGTCCATGTTATTCCGCAGGATTTCATTATCGATGAACAGAGCGGCATAAAAGTTCCCATCGGAATGTCGGGTGTGCGGCTCGAAGCCGAGGTTCATATAATTACCGCGGCGGCCACTGCCATTAGAAATATCTACCGCGCTATCGGACGCTGTGAACAGGAAGCGGAAGCCCTGGTGCTGGAATCTTTAGCGTCAAGTTACGCTATTCTTACCGATGAAGAAAAAGAACTCGGTGTTGCCGTCATTGATATCGGTGGAGGAACGTCCGATATCGCTGTTTACTATGACAATTCCATAAGACATACATCAACCGTTCCCCTGGGCGGAAAAAACGTAACCAACGATATCGCCATCGGCTTGCGCACGCCGATTGAGCATGCGGAAGAAATTAAAAAGAGATTCGGAGCCGCTATGCCTTCTCTGGTAGACGCCAATGACATGATTACGGTTCCCGGTGTGGGCAGTCGCGCCGCGCGAGAGATTTCAAGAAATGTCCTGGCGTCAATTATCGGACCGCGTATGGAGGAAATATTGACCATGACGATGCGGGAAGTCAGGAAATCAAATTTCCCCGATTCTTTGGCGGCCGGTATTGTCTTAACGGGAGGGGCGTCGCTCTTGCCAGGCACCGAAGAGTTGGCGGAGCAAATTTTTGATATGCCCGTCAAGATCGGATACCCTAAGGGATTTGACGGAATGACCGATATGGTCAACTCGCCGATTCATGCCACCGGAGTGGGTTTGATTTTATACGGGATGAAGCATGGCCATGAAGTCGCGCGCAAAAGCAAGACTCACGGCCTGTTTAAGAAAATTGAAAAATGGTTCAACGAACATTTTTGATAAAAAAGAATAAGTAGGATAAAATCTCAAGAGGAGGATGTCATGCCCTTTGAGTTTGAAGACGAACAAGTAATGCACGCGGCGCTGAAAGTTGTCGGCGTTGGGGGAGCGGGCGGAAACGCGGTCAATCGCATGATTGACAATGGACTTTCGGGAGTTGAATTCATCGCCATTAACACCGACGCGCAGGTTTTGGAGCAAAATTCCGCCGCCGCCAGGATCCAAATCGGCAAGCGCGTTACCAAGGGATTGGGCGCGGGAGCCAACCCGGAAATCGGAAAAAAATCAATTGAGGAAGATGCTGATGAAGTCGCGGCCGCTCTTGGTGGAGCCGATATGGTTTTCGTTACCGCGGGAATGGGCGGCGGAACCGGAACCGGAGCCGCTCCCTCGGTAGCCAAACTGGCCAAATCGCAGAGCGCCCTGACGGTGGCGATTGTCACCAAACCGTTTGATTTCGAAGGCAAAAAGCGAATTTCACGAGCCGACGATGGTCTGGAAGAATTGCGCAAGCATGTCGATACTTTGATTACGATACCTAATCAAAGACTTCTCGCCATCGCCGATAAAAACACACTTTTGACTGATGCCTTCGGTATCGCCGATGATGTTCTTTATCAGGCGACCAAAGGCATCTCCGATTTGATTACCGTCGCCGGACTCATCAACTGTGACTTTGCCGATGTCAGAACGGTGATGCTGGAAATGGGCGATGCCCTAATGGGTACCGGGGAAGCTACCGGCGAAAACAAAGCGTCGATTGCCGCTCACGACGCCATATCATCGCCGCTACTGGAAAATATTTCTATCGCCGGCGCGAAGGGCGTTCTGGTGAATGTTTCCGGCGGACCGGATATGACCCTGTTTGACGTCAATGACGCTACCTCCAGGATATATGATGCCGCCGGCGCGGATGCCAATATTATTATCGGGGCCGTCATCGACCAAAATCTAAAAGATACTATTCGCGTGACGGTAATCGCGACCGGATTCGGCCAGGGTACATCTATGCGGGAAGAGCTTGAGGAACCGCGGGAAGAACAGGCGCCGACCGACTTATTCGGTAATGTCATCAAACATGAAGCGCCTGCGACTCCGGCCAAAAAAGCTCCCCCGTCTTCCAATGGCAACGGTGATCCCAAACGGGCAGTGGTCTTTACGGCTAATGATAATTATGAGGTACCGGCATATTTGCGAAAAAAAATGGATGAGATAGAGGAGGAATTGGCCGAACCATTTGATGAAAATTAAGGATATAGTAATAGAAATTTATGCCGCGCCACCTTTCGGGGTGGAATGCGATAGAAAAATGTCCAATAACAGGGCAATTGAAATAATCCTTCTTATTCTTTTTACAGGACCCGCCGGAGTGGTTTCCCCCCATTCCGGCGAGGTTTATTTTTTGGGATAAATGTGATCAATCAATAGCTTGAAAAAGGTTTGGGTATTCATCTAATTACAATATTCACAGGGTACCTGTCCATTTTTAAATACGTAATTTATGAGAAATACAGCGTCACCGACGTTGCACCCCTCATCACAATTGGCATCACAGTTACTGGGTGTGTCTCCGCCCTTGAATATATAATTTATGAGAAAAACCGCATCTCCGATATTTGTGGTACCGTCATTATTGGCGTCGGCGCAGGAGAAATCATTAGGCCTATTTACGTCAGACATCCCAAATCCCCAAGAGGATAGCGCAAATAAATAACTATCTTTAGCATCAATTGCGACGTTATAAACCGCTGATTTCTGGCCGAATAGTTCGGGTTCTGCTGGATTGGAAACATCAAAAGCATGTATTCCGTCAAAGTCCATATAATATGCAAACCCATCAGCGGCCGCAATATTTTTCCCTTCAGTAGATGTCTCAATATATGTCTCTACAAATGGAGCGGTAGGATCGGCAACATTAATAATTCCCATATATCCGTTATAGGGTTCAACATTGGCGATAGCGGCATAAGCATAATCTCCAATCACTTCTATATCCATAACATTAAATTGCACATAGCAATTACCGCTCAGAATTGGATTTAGCGGAGCCGATAAATCCAGAATATATAAATTATCGACATACGCATAATGACCCGAGATATCAATTGCCTGTGAATGCTGCAAATCATAATTGCCTTCGATAAATGGTGCGGATGGGTCAGAGATATTGATAATTTGAATGCCATCCAAATTTGCCGTAATATATGCATGATCGCCATAAATGCCAATATCGGTGCAATATGTACCAATATTTTCGAGAGTCCCTGCCAATTCCAGTGCCGCCGGATCATTAATATCTACAATCTTTAAGGTACCATTATTATCGATAGTATAAGCATAGGGGTCAACGATTTCAATTACAGCCGCGCCGTCAAGATATAAACCTCCTATCAATTTGGGATAGGGATATCTTGGATAGGATACATCAAAGGATAGGAAATGATCGCCGGCAATATAAGCAAAATCTCCGGAGACTTTGATATCCTGCATAGTATAAGTAGTCTGATAACTGCCTATTATCTCAGGATTTTCAATGTCTGAAATATCCAATATCTTGAATGTCCCGCCTATGCTTATTGGATTCTCGTTATGAAATAATGAAATATATAAGCCTTCCAATTTGCATACGAATTGAGAGTTCAACGGATCTTCAATATTGTAAACATGAGTTGTATGGTTTTCAAGTTCATACACGAAGAGCATTGATCCATTGATTATAATATTTATAACACCGTCGAATATATCAATTATTGCAATGGGACAGGGATTTTCCGGCGAATTAGCATTCAGGATTTTCAGGGTATCGTTGTAAACAACATAGATGGTAGTATCCTTGATAGCGAAAATATGCTTGGAGTAAGTGGTTACGTGCTGTAAATCAAGGCATTCCCCCACAGGATAAGGAGCGGTTGGGTCGCTGATATTAAAAACCTCCAACTTTGATTTTTCAGTGACGAATGCGAGAGTATCAGATACGATAAGATCACGAATAGTGCTTTCAACTACATATTTGGTTTCAATAAATAATGAATCAGGATTACTAATGTCAATGACAAAAAAACATTTTTCAATATCATCACTGCCATACACCAATAAAAAGTTGCCCAATATTGAGCCTTTGGCAAATCCAATATACCCATGGGGGTTAAAAGTGGATTCCAAAAAAGGAACGGCAGGATTGGAAATATTAATTACAAACACATCATCAGATCCAATAATAAAAAGATGTTGACCGTTTGTTTCAATGTCATGCGGACCCACTAAAGCCGGTATATAAAGTGCCGAATTTACTTTGGGATTAGACACTTCTTCAATATCAAGAATTAACAAACCATAACCAGTAGCGCAATAAGCATAATTCCCATGCGTTATAGTTAATCCAATAGTGGTCAGGCTTTGAAATCTAAGATCACGGAGTTCCAATTCCTCTGATGCGGATTGCGCAAGTGTCGCCATGTTTAATACAAACACTAATGCGCTTAAAATAACCGCAACCCGGATAATTTGTGAAAAATGAGTTCTCATAATTACCTCCCCAAAGCCCCGCAAGAAGTTTGTAGTAAATCAATATTAATTCTATATGCGATGTAAGATGCGAAATACCTTCCCACTGGTATAGTACTCAATTATAAAAATATTGTCAAGGAAATAATAATTAATGATTATTTTTCAAAAAAACTAAGTGATAGTTGGCCGTATTCCAGTTTGCCATAACTGAAGTTTTTATAAAAATCGCCGGTGTTCATATAAATTCCGTTTTCAAATTGTTTGAACTCAGGATGATGAGTGTGTCCGATTATAATCGCGTTATAATCTTCATTCAATTTTTTTCGAGCGTAATCTTCATAATCTTTGAGAAATTTATTTTCCCGACCGGCTGTGTGATTTCTTGACGACGATGACATTGCTTTGGCAAACGGAATGCCCCAGTCGGGAGGGACCAATCTATATAATGCGATAGCAAGCCTGTTTCTGAGTATTGACCTGACAAAAACGCGGTATTTCCAGTCGGCGGGAGATAAACCATCACCGTGAATCAATAGCAATTTTAATCCTTGTTCCGTTGCCTCATAACTATCCCGATGAATGTTAACCCCAACCTCATTTTCCAGAAAACCGCCCAGCCAGAAATCATGATTGCCGGTGATATAATGTATTGGAATGCCGCTTTCGACGAGCGCGGCCAATTTATATACGGCCTTCAGATGTTGTTTGGGAATAGCATGTTTATATTCAAACCAGAAATCGAAAAGATCTCCCAGGATATACAACTTTTCGCCGGTCTCTTTGACCATATCAAGAAAAGCAAAGAGCTTTTCAAGTTTTACTTTTTCGCTTTTGGCATCGTCGGATCCAAGATGAGCGTCGGATAGAAAATAAATGGCCATCAATAAATATACAGTATTTGATTATGAATGCAAAATCCAATCGTTAAACTCGTTCCACCAACTCAGGCAGGCTATTGTAATAGGCGTCGGTCATATCGGACAGCGAAACATCGATCAATTCATTTAAAATGAGTTTTTTCCCACCCACAACTCCAATTTTTTGAATAGAAGTCTCAAACTTATCAGCCATTGATTTTATCTTATCTTCATTTCCCGGAGGGCATGAGATTACAATCCGCGAGGCCGCTTCGCCAAACAAAATGGCATCAGAACGCAAATTATTTATATCGATAGAAATTTGTGCCCCCATCATATTCTCTTTATCACCGATAGTCGCTTCGGCCAGGGCTATGGCGAGCCCCCCCATGGAACAATCATGCGCCGATTTTACCATTCCGGATTTTATCATCTCCAAAACAGCATTATGCAGATTCTTTTCTTTCGCCAAATTAATATCGGGCACCTCGCCGCGCTTCATATTATGAATTACAGACAGGTATTCGGATGCTCCCAGCTCATTGGTATTCTCCCCGAGGAGGAATATTTCATCGCCCTCGTCTTTGAACCACATCGTCGTTATATGTGAAAGGTCATCAACGATACCGATCATGCCGATAACCGGTGAAGGATACACGGCTCGCTCCGGGTCTTCATTATAGAAGCTGACATTACCGCCGGTTACCGGAGTGTCGAATACGCGGCAGGCTTCTCCCATCCCTTCAACCGCTCCGGAAAAACCATAATATATTTCCGGATCATAGGGGTTGCCGAAATTCAAACAATTGGTAATGGCGCAGCCCTTTCCGCCGGAGCAGGCGATATTGCGCGCGGCTTCAGCGACAGCGTGCATTGCTCCCCGCTTCGGATTCATATAGCAATACCGGCCATTACAATCAGTTGTCATAGCCAGCGCCTTATTTGTTTTACGGATGCGCAGAACGGCGGCATCGCTGCCCGGGCCGACGACGGTATTGGTCCGGATCGTTGAGTCATATTGCTCAAACACCCAGCTTTTATCGCTGATATTAGGCGCCGCCAAAAGCTTGATAAGAACCTCATTCCAATTCATTTCGACGGGAAGGCTATCTGTATCCAATTGCGATAATTCATCGATATAGTCAGGCTTTTTGGATTCGCGAGTGTATTCCGGTGTTTTACCTCCCAAAGCGAGATATTCCGACGGAATTTCGGAGACTACTTTGCCGTTGAGAGTAACTCGGAAGATACCATCATCAGTTGTCTTGCCGATTATTTTTGAATGAAGATCCCATTTATCGAAAATCTCCATTATTTTTTCTTCGCATCCCGGTTTGGCCACAACCATCATTCGTTCCTGTGATTCGGACAATAAAATTTCATAAGGCGTCATGCCTTCTTCGCGGAGCGGCACGTCCTTGAGATCAATTTCAATTCCGGTTTTACCCTTGGCCGACATTTCCGACGAACAGCAGGTTATTCCGGCGGCGCCCATATCCTGAATTCCAACAACAAGGTCTTCCTTGATAATCTCAAGAGTGGCTTCAAGAAGTAATTTCTCGGTAAAGGGATCGCCGATCTGAACCGCTGGTCTTTTGGCTTCGTTTTCCTCGGTTAGTTCCGCCGAAGCAAAGGTTGCTCCATGGATACCGTCACGCCCGGTAGAAGAGCCGACTATCATAACATTGTTGTCCGGCCCGCCGGTTGTTGCGGAAACGATGCCGTTGGCTTTGATTAATCCCACCGCCATAGGGTTTACTAATGGATTACCGGTATAGGCCTCGTCGAAATAAACCTCTCCGCCCACGGTTGGTACGCCGAAAGAGTTTCCATAATCTCCGATGCCTCGCACGACGCCGTCAACCAGATAACGGACCCGGTCGTTTTCCAGCGAGCCAAATCGAAGAGAATCCAACGTCGCTATTGGCCGTGCCCCCATCGTAAAGATATCGCGTAAAATCCCGCCTACACCTGTTGCGGCGCCCTGATAAGGCTCGACCGCCGAAGGATGATTATGAGATTCTATCTTAAACACGACCGCCAGATTATTCCCGATATCAACAGCTCCGGCGTTTTCTTCTCCGGCTTTGGTCAGCAAATGTTTGCCGTCGCGGGGAAGAGTTTTGAGCAGTTTGATTGAATTTTTATATGAACAATGCTCCGACCACATTACAGAAAATATGCCGAGTTCGGTGAAATTCGGCTCGCGGCCCAGAATTTCCTTGATTTTTTGGTGCTCTTCCTTGTTGAGACCGTGTTCGGCGACTAATTCCGGAGTGACAACGGGGTCCGGCATAAGACTTCCTTTCA
Organism: Candidatus Zixiibacteriota bacterium; assembly: GCA_036480375.1. Classification (NCBI taxonomy): domain Bacteria; kingdom Pseudomonadati; phylum Candidatus Zixiibacteriota; species Candidatus Zixiibacteriota bacterium. The sequence goes on along the minus strand of JAZGGI010000028.1, from coordinate 111,656 downwards.
AAAAGTCGAATATATTTTATTGTTTACCCGGTGTCAATCGAAATACGAAAATGATATAAATCTTGATTTATAAACGGATAATGGGTACTCTTAATTTGCCATTTATGGGGAGGTGTATATGTTCAAATCTACGCTTTTTTTATTATACCTGACAGTTCTCGCATATTGTCCTGCGAATATCGATATATTGAATAAACCGGAGTAGCCAATAACCTAATCGATATTATGAAAAAAAGCGCGTCTCCAACCAATTTTGATATCTTCGACGCTTTACTGGAGAAGACAAAGACCGAGTTGCCTGAAATCACGGATCTCGAAAAAATGTTTGAAATTTATAACCGCCAGTATTTTGGAGGAAAACTGCTGGCCATCAAAATAAAATATTCAACACGCATGCTGGCTGCCGGAGCATATTTTTCCAATTTGAAAGAGATACGCATTTCTGAAAAATACCACCAGATTTTCCCCGATGAAGTGTATGATACCCTTAAGCATGAAATGATTCATATTTTATACCCCAAGCACGACGCATCGTTTAAGCGATTTGCGCAGCAAATCGGAGCTTCTATTCGAGCGACCGAACATCCCGATTTGAGACGCAAGCCGAAATATCTATATATCTGCCCCCGGTGTCATACCGAATATCCGCGCACAAGGCGGTTGCGGATGGCTTCGTGCGGTAAATGCTCGAAAGGTAGATTTGATGAGCGATTTAAGCTAATCCTAAAGAAAAATCCGATAAAGGTCATCAGTGATTAATCTATCTAACAGTGTTCTTTTACCGCTGACTAAAGCAGAAAGTAGAGTTTTAACATATAAATAGAATTTCCAAATAAGGAGAGTTCTATGCGTAAGCTGCTCACGATATTACTTCTGGCTATTATTATTATTGGCTGCGAAAAAAACTCGCATACAATTGTCAAAGCTGATAAATCACTTTCCCAATACTCAGCCGGGGATTCAACGGGAACCGACCATTCAGCCTTACAAAACGCCATTAATTCGTGCGAAAACAACGATACCTTATGGCTGGAAGCGGGAATATATTTTAGCGTTCCGCAGGAATTTATTGAAAGCCTGTGCGGAAATTGTTCGGAGCATCAAACCGAAGTCAACGCTTCCACCGGATTCGTTATAAAAGATAAGGCAGTTACGATAATCGGACGCGGTAAAGACTCAACCATATTAATTTCCGGCGCCGGATACGGAGTCTATTTTGAAAATTCGGGCCGATCTTCTCTGTTAAATCTCAAAGTCACCGGTGGCAAGCGAGATGTTGACGGGGCCGCGACCGATGCCGCTGTAGTCGTGCGGAATAGTAAAGTTGATATCACCAACTGCGCTTTATCCGACAATGACCACCGCATAGACAGCGTTGTAGTCGGTATCGGTGGCGTTTTCGGACGCGAAGGAGCCGAGATCTTCATCAGCAATTCTGAAATTATTAACAATGGTTGGGACGGTATGGCGCTCTACCGTGGAGCTTCAGCGGTCATAAAAGATTGTATTATTAAAAAAGGCCGAGGAGCCGGAATCGGAGTCACCTGGGACGCGCATTGCCTGGCTATCCGCAATCAAATATCTGAGTTCTGGAAAGGAATCGGTTCATTCGGGACTTCGACGGTAATGGCTCATAATAATCTCGTCTATGACAATCTTGGCTGGGGTATTATCGGAACCGGAGAATCATACATGGATGCCACTAATAATGTGGTTTATCATAACGGAAATTGTGGAGTGGCTCCTTGGTCGCAGGAATGCCGGGGTAAATTTGTTAATAATATAATCGAACGGCTGGCGCGAAGAATGGGTTTGTCCGTGCGTCGGAGTTTGGAACTATGGTAATCTCGGCAACTGGGATTTTTATAATAATCTCATCTGGAACAATGAAGCGGGTAATACAAAAGATATGCCTGATCTTACCGGTAAAGATGGCAATATTTCGATTGATCCGATGTTCGTCGGCGACGGTGATTTTCATCTTCAGCCCGGTTCTCCGGCCATCGATGCCGGATACAAAGAAATAACCGACACCGACGGTTCTCCGTCTGATTTAGGAATTTACGGAGGAACTTCGGGGCGATAGATTAAAATCGCGATTGATTTTAGTTGAAATAATATCAGGCAATTGGCATATTTTAATAAATTTGGCGAGAGGGGTTTTGAGATTATGTCGGCTACTCCATTTCAACAGAGAATTCAAACGCTGTGCTTGATAATAATAACGGTCGCCGTGGCGGGAGCGGCATTATTCTGGCTTAAACTGGTCTTCATTCCCTTTGTGTTGGCGGTGTTTTTCACATTCTGCCTGACGCCCGTAATTGACATACAATGCCGCAGACTCAAACTACCACGCTGGCTGGCGATAATTACTACAATACTAATCGGCCTGTTGATCCTCGCGCTTCTGGGTCTGTTGGTAACATCATCGGCCGGAGAAATCAAGGAACGGTCAGACGTTTATCAAGTGAGAATTCAGGAGTTGATGAATGATATAATCTCGATTTTACCCCTGCAGCAATTTGGAATCGCCCCGGAGGAACTCTCCGAATCGGTTTTGGATATTATCCCCCCCGATACTGTGACGGGTTTGCTATCGAGCACTCTCAGTGGCGTGATGAGTATATTATCCAACGGTATTCTGGTCGTAATATTCACGATGTTTCTGATAATTGGTCAAAAGAATTCTCATCCTCGAGCCGGCGGAATTCTAAATGAAGTAGAAAGTCGAGTAAAGAAATATATTCTGAATATGGCCCTGGTTTCGGGTGGAACCGGATTTCTGGTTGGAGCGACGCTGTCAATACTCGGAGTTGAGTTCGCCTGGATATTTGGACTTCTCGCATTTTTACTGAATTTCATTCCCAATATCGGGTCGATTATAGCTACGCTGTTGCCCATTCCCGTGGCCCTATTAAGCCCCGAATTATCGATACCGGCTAAAATCCTGGCCATTATCATCCCGGCTCTGATTCAATTCGCGATGGGCAATATTGTCCAGCCGAAATTAATGGGTGAATCTCTCGATTTGCATCCGGCCGTGATACTGTTATTTCTCATATTCTTTGGTATGATATGGGGAGTTGTCGGGATGTTTTTGGCCACGCCTATCGCGGCGGTTATTAAAATCGTCCTCAGTAGATTTGAATACACTGCTCCCTTTGCCGACGTTCTCGCGGGGCGTCTGGATACTCTATCATCCCGTTACTCGAACCATACATCAGGAGATATGGCCGAGGAATAAGTCCCGACATATTCAAAATAATCCTGTTTCGACGCGGCACAATCTCGACAAATTTCGTGCAATATTGATATATTTTTATCGTCAAAAATATGTCTGTCACCGGCCATAGCTAATTGTCAGGCATAAAATTCCGAACATAAAATAGATTGCGAGAATGCGGAACTAAATAGCATGCCTCCGATAACATGGTAGGTATTTGCCGATTAACCAAATTATGGATAGTCAAAATCGGCGACGGGATGGGCGCCGATTTTATTTTGGCTTGACTTCACCAAAAATTTTGGCGATTATTGGATGCGACGGAGGAGTGGCTGAGAGGTCGAAAGCGGCGGTCTTGAAAACCGTTGTACCGCAAGGTACCGTGGGTTCGAATCCTACCTCCTCCGCTTTGATTTTCTAACGGCATAACGTGCGACAGGGTAATAGCTTACGAGAAATCACTTCTCAGTAAGGCAGGGTTTCCCCGGTTATTGATAGATGTCCATAAGACGTTTTTCCGCATCGCTCGTCCCAATCAAGACCATTTCATCATGTTTCCCAAGAAGAATCGAGGGTTCGGGATTGATATTCAATTCATTTTCCCTGCCAATAGCTATCACGCTGCAGCCCGTTTGTTTACGGATATGACTTTCAGCAAGAGATTTGCCCACAAGGGACGAGTGTACCAACGCACGGAAGACATTTAGTCCCTCTGCAACCATCAGTATTTTATTGGGTTTTAGAAGATTAATTATGGTATTTGCTCCCATGGAAGCATGTGACATGACTAGGTCCGCTCCAGCACTGTGCAGTTTGGAAATATTTCGGTCCAGATTTGCCCTGCTGACAATCTGAATATCGGATCGCAGTTTACGGCAATAGATAGTGAGATAAATATTCATGGAGTCATCATGAGTGGTAATAATGACAGATGGAGCTTCCCGTATTCCGGCCCGACTCAAGGTATCAAGATCGGCAGCATTTCCTTGAATGTAGTTATTATTTTGAATGAGTGTCGGATTCTTCTCGACAACTTTATAAACAATTTTTCGATCTTCCAGTATCTGTGCTGCTGCCTGTCCGACACGACCACCACCCAGTATGAGAACAGGGGCACCAGTGGTGTGATAAGAACGGTAAACCGAAAAGACCTCGTCATATTTTTTGAGCTGTTCGGCCGAACCGGCAAGCACGAGCACAGTTGTGGAATTGATTCGAGTCTGTGGTCGTGGAATTTTGAATCGGCCTCTCTCCCAAAGCCCGACGACTGTTACGCCAGTATTTTCTCGCAGATTGCTTTCAATGAGAGTTTTTCCCTCAAGCGGCGTTCGCATGGCAGATGCTTCGGCGATGAGAAGTTTATCGAATCTTCCGATAACATTTGCCCCCATACTCATTCCGAGTGTTCTTCGCGCCAGGGATTCACCAAGCATCTTCATAAACTGAAAGACATAAGTGCTGCCGGCAAGCTGCAGAATATCAATGGAATCATCCGCATCTGCATTAGTAATGATGGGTACTTCTTTAGATATCTCCCTGACCGTAAAGGATATATTTGTGTTGACCATATCATCGTTGTTGGCAACCAGCATGGCGGCATTTTGTACGCGGAGACGTTTATATGTTTCCGGGTCACCCAGGTCTCCTACGACAACCTTGAAATTTAAATCATAAAGTTCTAACGCACGTTTCAAATCAGTGACGATAATAGCATATTCATAATTATATTTCTTTAATTTTCCTACGAGGTTTATGGTTATGGGATCATAGTTTGTCAGTATCACATGTCCTGTTGTGCTTTCCGGCAATTCCCGTGGAGTTCTAGCCCTTGATTGGGCTTCAAGCCATGGAGCATAAAAAAATTGAATGAAGGTAAAGGGCAACATGACGAGAAGAAAAATAATGCCGGACATGAGTACAAGCATCGAAAAAGCCTTGCCTAAATCACTCGCAAAGGTGATATCACCGAAACCAAGCGTGGACATCACAGTGAGCGTCCAATAGAAACCTGTAATCCAGCTAAACTCCTTTTCTTCAAGAAGCATTATGAAATGAAACAAAATGCTGTATATCACCACCAGCACTGTCAACGCCAAAAGGAACTTGAATAGAAGTTTGAAGTTCCTCTTAGTTGTTCTGCTTCGAGTAAAATAGAGAATTTGGGAAGGAAGGAATTTCATGATGAAGAACCTTTCATTGCAATAATTGGGTTATTGCCTATCCGCCTATTAATTCCCAATAAAACATAAGCGGCTATCGTAGCACACTACATTTCTTCAAAAGCATTCAGACAAATTCGGTTGAAATCTAAGAGATACATTTCTATTTCACAAGTCATAAAGAATCATAATCTTCTGATCGCCGCTATTATCTTGAATGAACAAAGTTAAGTTGCTGTTGCAATGAAAAGAAGGCCAGTACCGACACTGATTTGAACGCCCCTGATTGCGCCGAATTTTCTAACCATTTTCTAACCGGGAACTTCACGCAAGTGCCTAGTAACTTGCACTAACTTGACGCAACTTGAAGTAACTTAACCTATGTTGACCCAGTGAATTACGCGTAATTCATGGACTGCCAAGAAGTTAGACGAAATGGCCTTCTTCGAATCCTACCTCCTCCGCCATGATAAACCATTACAATACAATAAATTACAAATCAGATTGGGGTAAATGCCTTCTCCACTGCCTTTGTAAATCAATATACTCCTATATAAAACCCCGAATAACGTGATATCGTTTTAGGAACGAATTGGGTACCTACGAAAGGCCGCGGTTTACGCCCATTCGTCGCGGCCCACAATTCTTTGGCTCCAACATCAATACCGACATAAAATCCTGGCTTGCGCATAACATCCTCCGGTATTACATTGTGGTGGAAGCCAACCTCCAACCTTGTCAATGTAAGCTGTTATGTATACGCGGAACGCCTCAGATACCATCCGGAGTTTGGCAATCCTGTGAACGGATCGGGAGTTCTTATCTACAAAACAGGCTTTATGCCTCAGGGAAGGATCAGAATCATCCCGATTCGTCCTAATATAACAACTATCCGGATTTAAGATACAAGGAATGAAGCCCAACGGGCTCCTGCCCTACAACTCTTTTCCCACAAAATATTTTCAATTCCCCAACAAATTCACCATTGATTCTTACGCCTACCCTTTAATTGAAAATAAGTATATCTCTAACCGGGAGAGGCATCATATATGCCACAAAATAAAAGGAGCCAAAAAGACAATAACGAAAAAGGACAAAACGAACCCAATTCGCTGTAACAGGATTAGCCACATAAATATACAAGGAATTTTATGAAAAATGATGTGGATAACTTTTTATATGCGCAACAAAAGGAGGCATATAACTACTGATTTGTAATCTGACTAACTATCTCCGGCAGAATCTCACCCGATGGGCCGCGCAGAAACAAATTGGCGATTTCAGTCAAACCGGTTGGCTCGCATGGCTGAAGGGGCGGCCATAATCGTAAAGAGGATATAGGGGCGTTCTGTCTGTCAATAAAAAAGGCCGATGTTGGTCGGCCTTTCATCTCATATCACCTAATCAATAGACAAATGGAATGAACTTCTTAGTCTGTTTCGCGAACTCGCCAAACTCGTCTGGGTACTTCTTGCTGAGGTGCTTGTCCAGCATTGGAATCTGCAGGAAAACAAAATTCAGTATGATGATAATAGATACAAAGAGACATACATACTCTAGGGTAATCATTGCCAATCCGATGTACATGATGCTGTCCCCAAAGTAGTTTATGTGCATAGAGTACTTAAACAGTCCTTCAGTATAGAGCCGTCCTTTGTTTTCGGTATTTCTCTTCCAGGCATACCGTTGATAGTCCGCGAGTGTGTTGATATAGGAGCCTGTCACGTACAGGAAGATACCGGCAATATCGATCAATCCAATCGGTTCGAAATGACTTCCCGCGGCAGTATTGAAGAGGTAAAACATCATGAAGAACAGGAATGAAACCAGAATGCCCTCGATCCAGCCTATTTTACGTTTGAAGAAAACAAACATGCATATCACAAACCGGAATAGATAGATTAGCGAACAAGACACAATGAGTATCTGCCGATAGGTGTTTCCCTCAAGCTTTTGGAGTTTCAAAAGTTGAATCAGAAAATTTCCATGCCCGGACATCAGCAGTGCCGGGATCAGAGTTCCCATCAGAATGCCTGCAGATAGTAAGAGTTTCATGAGTGTCGATGGTGCGTGTTCATCTTTGAATGCCATAATAATTTCTCCACTACCCGGGCTTCTCAGTCACTGCCAAGATAACCATGAAGGGATTGAAAGTACAAAAGGACCATGCCTATCAAAGCCCCGGATTTTGTTTCGATATTATTCTTGTTCTATCTCCAATATCTCTGTTTTCCAGCTCCATTGGTGCCATAACCGCATACCAATGGTCGTTTCCATGTTCGTCGATTGGCGTTTACTCTACTGAAAACCTTTTTCTATTCTCCACTATTGTCCATTTCCTTTCTGATTCTCTCTTTGACGAACAACCTCGTACACTATCTGCGTCTCTTTCCCATTAGGATACGTAAGCGTTCCGACTATTTCCTGATCTTTAACTAATGATACCAAGGCTTCAACATCTATTCCGTTTAACCCGTTTTCCGGGAGTCATACAACTACTGATTTGTAATCTGACTGACTATCTCCGGTAGAACTTCACCAGATGGGCCGCGCAGGAACAAATCGGCGATTTCAGTCAAACCGGTCGGCTCGATATTGACTTCAACAACAAGCGCTCCCGAACGCCTGGCGATAAACGGCAATGACGCCGCCGGTTGAACCAGGGTCGAAGTCCCGACCGAAAAGAAAACCTCGGCCGCTTCCGCCGCCTCGAACGCCGAGCGCAAAACGTCCTGCGGCAGCATCTCGCCGAACCAGACGACATCGGGACGAATAAACCCGCCACATTGACACTTAGGCAGCTCGACATCGAGGTTAATCTCATCATGATACATTTTTTGGCAATCGAGACATTTATTACGGGTGATGTTGCCGTGCAGTTCATAGATTTTAGACGACCCGGCCCGGCGATGCAGGTCATCGACATTTTGGGTTATCAATGAAAAATCATCGAAGATATTTTCAAATTCGGCAATGGCATAATGACCCCCGTTAGGTTCGACTTCGCCCATCAGATTGCGGCGATATTGATACCATTCCCAGACGAGATTGGGATTGGACATGAATCCATCGACTGAGGCAAGTTCCTCGGCGCTCATCTTATTCCAGATGCCGTCTTTGCCTCGGAACGTCGGGACGCCCGACTCGGCCGAGACTCCGGCTCCGGTCGAGACGACGACCTTGATTGATTTTTTTAGCCGCTCGATTAATTCTGTTGGAATCTCGATCATACACCGCTTCCTATTGAGAGGTTTTCAGAGCCGCCAGCGACGCTTTGATCGCCGGTTCGATTCCGGAATACATAGCCGTGCCGCTGATATACTCGATCAAAAAACGCCCGCCGGTGGTCGTTTCGCCCAGTATTTTATAATTAACAATCTGCGAGGAATGCACCAGATATTGGTAAATTTGCATTCCGTTTATCAGGTAAGTCTGGCGATCGACACCGGAGCCTTTCAGCTTCGGCATCAGGAAATCTTCGTACTTTTCGGATATTTCCTTGAGCGTTGCTTCCGATTCCTCGATCATCGAAACATACATCATCAGGCCGGTTACTGAATCCTGATAAACCGCCAACGGATAAACCGGATAAAACTCGGTCGACATTTCGGTCCCGCCCAGCATGCGACGGAACATATCGAGTTTGGCATTATCCATTGCCGTCCATCCGTCAGGCGGGGAAACATCGAGATTTATTTCAGTATAAGTTACCGGCGCGTCAAGAAGGTTATCGTCGGCGACGTAAGGAGCCTTTTGAAAATCATCGGTTTGCGAAGAGCAGGATATGAGAATCAAACCCATGATCGCGAGAATACATGACATGAAATATTTAGCGAAAAATAAGCGCATAGATCGACCGTCCTTTGGCTATGTGTTCAGTCAATCTATGCGCAAATTTATAAAAAGTCAAAAGTTTTCGAGCGTTATGCGACCGGTTCGACCACGATCTCTTCTTCCGTGGAGCTTTTCTTTTTCTTTTTTGACTTTGTCGTTTTGTCTCCTATTGTCTTTTTCGTGCCCAGCGTTCCCTCATCTTTGGCTTTGATAAGTTCTCCGATTCGGGTCATCAACTCTTCAACGTTAAGTTTAGTGACGTGGGCGTCGGCTTGTAGAAATTCAGCCCGGGCCTTCATCCCAATATCACCGATTGAAGAATAGACGACAACGGGGAGATTCGAAGGACACTTGGCCTTGCCTTCGCGAATGGCGCAGGTCAATGCCAGTCCGTCCATCCGGGGCATTTCGACGTCAGAAATCACTAAATCGATTTCAGAATCGAGTTTTAACGTATTGAGAGCCTCCACGCCGTCGGAAACGGGGATGACCTCAAAACCAAATTCCTCGAATTCCGCCGCCAGCATGGCGCGCACGGAAGAGGAATCTTCGGCGACGAGGATTTTCCGACCTTCACCGTTTATATCCAGCCCGGCGGTCTTGAGCTTCTCCTCGACATGAAGTTCAGGACAGAGATCAAGGATGATTGTTTCATAGTCGAGCAGTAGAACAATATGGTCTTCAGTCGGTTTGACCATGCCGGTGACATAGCGATGGTCAAAGTTTTTCATAACGCCATCGGAGTCAATGACGTCTTCCCATTTGAAATGATGAATCCAATCGACCCGATCAACAAGAAAACCATTGGATTGCTCAAAGAACTCGGTTACAATAATTTTCTGATTTCGATTTTCATCCTTTTCATCGATTCCCAAAAATCGGGCCAGATTAATAATCGGCACGATACGCCCGCTATCCTCAAAAATCCCCATTACCGCGGGATGCGAATGCGGCGTTTTCGTTTTCAATTGTACTTTGGAAATGATCTTGTTGACTTTGAGAATGTTGATTCCGAAGCAGGCATCCCCCACGCGGTATTCGAGAATGCGGACTTCATTTGATCCGCTTTTCAAATATGAATCGGCTTCTAATTTCATTACCCCTCCTTGTTGACCGGTAAAGTAAACCGGAATATAGCGCCCTTTTGTTTTGCGTTTTCAGCTTTTATACTTCCGCCCATTATCTCCACAGCCTGTCGGCATAAATAGAGGCCGATACCGACGCCACGATGCAAACCCTTGCCCCTGTATTCGGCCTGTTTGAAAACCGTAAACAGATCATCGGGATTTAAATCTTTGAACCCCTCTCCCGTATCGGCCACCGATACTCGAGCCTCTTTTTTATTGGCTTCGGCAGATACTATAATTTGACCTCTGGGCGGAGCATAGCGGATAGCATTATATATTAAATTATCCAGAATTCTATCTAACAAATGGGGATCGGCCATAACAGTGATATCTTTTTTGGCAAGGTTCGTCAGTATTTCAATTTTATCTTCTTCGGCCGCGGGATGATTCATGCGGCAACTGTCAAGTATAGCCTGATTGAGATTACACGGTTCATTATTAGCTACCAGATATGATTGTCCGGCTCGAGCCGCGGACATGAGATCATATATTATCGACTCAGCTCGCCCCATAGCGATTTGACAGGAGGATAAGAGATTTTGGTGAGTCAGTTTGGAAGGATTAAATCTATCTTTTGTCAACAGGCGAAGGATTGTCTTAAACGCGGCCAACGGTCCTTCAAGATCATGGGCGAACAACGATACAAATTCCAAAGTTTTTTGTTCTTCTTCCGTGACCTGATTTAAGTTAGGTATTTTTGCCCCAACGCCCATGTAAAAGGTATCCTTTTTGGAAATTCCCCATCCCTTTTTAGATAGAATAGTTATCGGCAAAAACAGATATTACTAAATCCTAAGGTTGAGGCATCAATTGTTCGAAATAGATTAATAGAAAACCATTTGACCCGAAATAAGTATAAGCCTATATTCGAAATCTAACTTGTTATCCAAAGAAGGGATAAAAAATATGCGGGCGATTATTACGGGAATTACCGGACAGGACGGCTCCTATCTCGCCGAACTGTTGCTCTCAAAAGGCTATGAAGTTTTCGGCATGGTCCGAAGGGCATCAACGGAATCTTTTGATCGAATCAATCATATCAAAAATAAAATACAACTTCACCAGGCTGACCTTCTGGACCAATTATCGATTATCAGCGTTATAGAAGAGATTAAGCCGGACGAGGTATATAATCTTGCGGCACAATCATTTGTCCCAACTTCGTGGAGCCAGCCGGTTTTAACCGGGGAATTTAACGCTCTGGGAGTGACAAAGGTTCTTGAGGCTATCAGGTTGGTGAATAAGAACATACGATTTTACCAGGCTTCCTCATCGGAGATGTTCGGCAAAGTCCGCGAAACGCCTCAGACGGAAACGACCTCGCTCTATCCTCGTTCGCCTTACGGTGTCGCTAAAGTTTACGGTCACTGGATTACTGTCAATTATCGTGAAAGTTATGGCATTTACGCCACCAGTGGGATTTTGTTCAATCATGAATCACCCCGTCGGGGGCTGGAATTCGTTACGAGGAAAATTACCGACGGCGTTGCCCGAATAAAATTGGGATTGGCCGATAATCTGGCTCTGGGAAATCTGGACGCCAAACGGGACTGGGGTTTTGCCGGTGATTATGTTAAGGCTATGTGGCTGATGCTTCAGCAGGATTCGGCCCTGGATTATGTGATCGCGACCGGTTCGGCCCATTCGGTTAAGGATTTTGTGGTGGAGGCGTTTTCATCGGTGGATCTTGACTGGGAGAAATATGTCGTTAAAGATCCCCGCTTTATGCGTCCGGCCGAAGTCGATTTTCTCGTCGGCGACGCTTCCAAAGCCAAAAAGGATTTGGATTGGGAGTCGGAAGTAGATTTCAAAGGCCTGGTCAAGATGATGGTTGACGCCGATCTCGAACGCCTGAAAGGAAAGAGCAATTAAGGCCTATATCACTGGTATTTGCGGATTCGCAGGATCTTGGCTCGCCGAAGAGCTGTTAAATCATGGGTATTATGTCCGAGGCGCGGCGCTGCCAGGGGAATCAGATGTTAACTTAAGACATATCCCTCACAAGATTATAATCGATCGATTCGATATAACTGATCCCAAATCATGCAAAGATATATTAAGCCGCGCAAAACCCGATTATCTGTTTCATTTGGCGGCGATGGCTTCGGTCGGGAAGTCTTTTATTGAGGCGGAAAAGACTTTCAAAGTCAACGTAATCGGAACGACTAATATCTTTGAAGCTATTAAGAACAAATCATGGCTGAAAAGGCTAATTTTTATCAGCTCATCGGATGTTTACGGGTTGGTCAAACCGAATGATTTGCCGCTCAAGCCCACCCAAATTCCCAATCCGATAAACCCTTATGCCCAAAGCAAAGTGGCCGGGGAATACTTGAGCACAATCTATTTCGGTCAATTCGGTGCGCCGATTATAATCGTTCGGGCTTTTAATCATACCGGACCAGGGCAGACGCCTGATTTTGCGATTCCCGCTTTTAGCAGAAAAATCGCAAAAGCGGAAATTTCTCGAAAAAATGGAATTATCACCGTAGGGAATTTGTCGGCTCGCAGGGATTTGAGTGATGTTCGCGATATAGTCCGGGGGTACCGTATGATTGCCGAGAAGGGTCGATCGGGGGAAATCTATCAACTTTGTTCGGGCCGCGATTATCAAATCGGGGTTTTGCTAAAAAAACTGATAGAGCTATCAGATAAGCCGATAAGAATAAAAAAAGATAAAAAACTATTTCGCAAAATCGATTTGCCGGTTTTGCGGGGAAGCTATCATAAAGTCAAAAAGGAAATTGGCTGGAAACCTGAAATCCCGCTTAAGATGACCCTGAAAGACACTCTGGAATATTGGCGGGAAAGGGTTAACAGATAAGGGAGTATTTGTGAAGAAGAAAATTCTGGATAAAATCAAAGATAAAAGCGCCCGAATCGGTATCATCGGTCTTGGTTATGTCGGTTTGCCGCTGGCGGTTGAGTTCGCCGAAAGCGGTTATAAGGTCACCGGGATAGATATTTCCAAAAACAAAGTTAAACTTATTACAGGCGGCCATTCCGATATTGACGATATCCCCGATAGTCGCGTAGCCCCGCTGATTAGTTCCAAATTCCTGAAAGCCACAACTGATCAAAGCCATTTATCTAAAATGGACTGTGTTTTTATATGCGTCCCGACACCGTTATCAAAGACCAAAGACCCGGATATTAGCTATATTTTGTCGGCCTGTGAGGCGGTCGTAAAATACCTGCACAAAGATATGCTGGTGGTTCTGGAATCGACAACCTATCCGGGGACTACCGATGAGGTCATCAAACCCAAACTTGAGGAAAGCGGCCTCAAAGCGGGACGCGATTTTTATCTGGCTTTTTCGCCGGAAAGAGTCGATCCCGGAAATGCGCATTATACAACCAAAAATACTCCCCGGGTCGTGGGAGGTATTACGAATAAATGCACCCAGGTCGCTCAAAAATGTTATAAGCAGGTTATTCCCAATATTTATCCGGTATCATCGACCCGTGCCGCGGAAATGGTTAAGCTCCTCGAAAACACTTTCCGATCGGTCAATATCGGTCTGGTAAACGAAGTCGCTCTGATGTGCCATCGGTTGAATATGGACGTCTGGGAAATAATCAATGCCGCCGCAACTAAGCCTTTCGGATTTATGCCGTTCTATCCGGGGCCGGGACTCGGTGGCCATTGCATACCAATTGACCCTCATTATCTGTCATGGAAACTAAAAACGCTCAACTATTTCGCTCGTTTTATCGAATTGGCGGGCGATATAAATTCACATATGCCCGAATGGGTCGTCGAGAGAATCACTTCTCTTCTCAACGATCGTGGCAAATCAGTGAAAGGCTCACGGATTCTTGTCCTGGGCGTAGCCTACAAGAAAAACATTCAGGATATCCGCGAATCACCGGCCCTCGATGTAATTGAATTGCTCGATCGGCTGGGAGCGAAACTGAGCTACAATGATCCCTACGTCCCCGAATTAAAGCAGGACGCTCATAAGATGAAATCGATCAAGCTCACACCGGCCAGGCTAAAAAAGGCCGATCTGGTGGTTATATTGACCGATCATAAAGATTTTGATTATGACTGGATTTGCGAAAACGCTCAATTGGTTTTCGATACCCGTAATGCCACGATAGATGTCACGAAAGGTAAGAATAAGATTCACAAATTATAGCGATTTTTTTCGGATTGTATAGATCAACCGGAGATAATTCTCATCTCCGGTTTTTTATTTGGGCGAGTCCTTTAATGACCGGGCTTGCTTGTTTATATAATCTGATTTATTTTATGGCCTATGAGAAAGAGCCTGGATAAAATAATTGAAATCGGCGAATCGCTTCTTGAGCAATTGGATAACTGCGAATTATGTCCCCAGGAATGCGGAGTTGACAGAACCGTTTCCAGCGACGGACAATGCGGCGCATCGGATAAAGTACGTGTCGCAAGCTGTAATTTGCATTTTGGCGAAGAACCTCCGATTAGCGGAAATTGCGGCTCCGGAACTATATTCCTGTCCGGATGCAGCCTGTCATGTTTATATTGCCAGAATTATCCCATCAGTCAGCAATTGGTCGGTTCGGAAATGGAAATTGAAGAACTGGCCGAAAAGATTATGTCGTTGCAGGAGCGAGGGGCGCATAATATTAATTTTGTAACACCCGATCATTTTATCGGTCATATTGTCAAAGCTCTCGGACTGGCAGGCCGAAGAGGCCTGAATACCCCGATTGTTTGCAATAGCTCAGGGTATCAGAAATTGGAGACGATTGAAAGGATCGAGGGTATAATAGATATATATATGGCTGATATGCGGTACAATAACAATGAAATCGCGCGCGAATGTTCAAATGCGATTAATTACAGAGAAATCAATCGTAGCGCCATTAAGGAAATGTTTCGGCAGGTGGGCAATCTTGAAATTGACGATTCCGGCATCGCGAAACGCGGGCTTTTAATCAGGCATCTGGTTTTGCCTGGCGGATTGTCGGGCTCAAAAGAGATCTTTGACTTTCTTGCCAATGAGATTTCCACCGATATATATATCAGTTTGATGAGCCAATATTTCCCGGCCTATCGAGCGACCGAACATGATATCCTGAAGAAGAGAATCGCCGCAACCGAATTTGACAAGGTCGTTGAGATGTTCTATAATGCTGGACTGAAAAACGGTTTTATTCAGGAGTTGAGGTAATCAGGTGAATCGAAAAGCCCTATTAATAATAAACTTGATTATTATCGCGGTAATTTTAAGCTCCTGCACCAGCATTTATTTTAACACCTTTCACAACATCCGCAAAAACTTCAATGCCGCCGAAAAAACACGTAAAAAAGATGGCCGTGATAATGCCCGGGGCGGCGAAATACAGAAATACAATATTGCCATAACCAAAGCTTCAAGGATTTTGGAAAAACACCCTACTTCAAGCTGGGTCGACGACGCTTTATATATTATTGGAACCGCCTATTATTATTTGGGCGAATTCTCTGACTCATCGAGGAAATTTAAGGAACTCTTAGCCAATTACCCTGAATCTGAGTTTGTCCCGCGTGCTCGAGTACTTCTGGCGAAGGCCAAATTGAAGCTAAAGGAGGAAACCGAGGCGATTGTCATATTTGAAGAAATATTTGAGAAGAGCGAAGATAAGCAAATGAAAGCCGACGCCGCCCGGGCTCTGGGAGAATATTACTTTGAAGCGCAGGATTTTGAAACTGCCAATCAGTATTTTCAATCACTAATCGATTCTCTGGGAGAAGAGAAAGACAAGTTACACGCCCTTATGTATGTGGGCGACGGATATTTCGAGAAGTATAATTTCAAACCGGCCAGAGAAAACTATGACAAGGCCTTGGATTATAGCCCGGATACCCTTGACTATTATCGCATACAATTCAAACTCGCCGAATGTGATTATTTCCTGTTCGACATACCCGGCGGTCTGCAAATACTGGAATCTCTGGCGGATAACGAGATGTACTATGATTCATTAGCTCCGATACGACTAAAAATGGCCGAAGGATACGAGTGGGAAGGAGACCTTGAATCGGCTATTAATACTTATGAGCAGATTACTCTTGAAAATCCCGGCAAAGAGCCGTCAGCGGTTGCTTATTATGAATTGGCGCTCATATATCAATATGACTTTGAGGATTTGGTTAAGGCTCGCTCCTATTATACCAACGCTCGGGACGAAAGACGACAATCGTCGGTCTATGCAGATGCCACCAGGCGCGCGTCGCAATTAGTCCTGCTCGAAGAGTATATGCATATGGGGGATGAGGGACAGGATCAGGACAAAGCCCCCGATGAAAACTTGTCCGAACTGGAAATACTGGGTAAGAATCAATTCAGGCTGGGGGAGCTCTATTATTATGATCTTGATAAACCGGACTCCGCTATTAGCGCCTTTCGCACTCTGTTGGAGCGATTCCCAGGTTCACGCCATGCCCCGCGAGCTTTGATTTCGATGTCATATATCTATGAAAATGATTTGTTTGACACCACGGGAGCCGATAGCCTGATTCGCCTGGTGTTGAGCGATTATGCTCATTTTGATGAAGCTGAAATAGTCATTGGTAAATTGGGCTTGGCGGGAACGATTGCCGACACCGGATATGCCTTAATAGTCTACCGCAAAGCGGAGAATTTTCTTGAGGAATTTCAAAATCTTGACAAAGATTGGTACTTCCCCTTTGAAGAAAGGATTACTCGACCAATCGACACAACCAGTACGGTCGATACTACAAGCGTAGATGATGATGAAGATATTACCCCCTCCGATACTTTGACAACAGATAGCGATATCGTCGAAAGCGAAACTTCCGATACGGCTTCATCTGTTTTTGTGCCGAATACAAAACTGTTTGATTCGACAATGCAGTCAGGAGACGCGGTCAGGCTGACCGATTTGATGCGCCAGGCCAGAGGTGAAACGGCAACGCCCGGGGACTCATCCGTGATTCCTGGGGATAGTCTTACTATACAGGATTCGCTGTCTCTTTCTGAACTGCCAGAGCAAAGTTTAGATCTACAGGATAGCCTTACTGAACAGGATTCACTGCCGCTTTCTGAACCGCCAGAGCAAAGTTTAGATCTACAGGATAGCCTTACTGAACAGGATTCACTTCCGCTTTCTGAACTGCCAGAGCAAAGTTTAGATATACAGGATAGTCTTACTGTACAGGATTCACTGCCGCTTTCTGAACCGCCAGAGCAAAGTTTAGCTCTACAGGATAGCCTTACTGAACAGGATTCACTGCCGCTTTCTGAACTGCCAGAGCAAAGTTTAGATATACAGGATAGTCTTACTGTACAGGATTCACTGCCGCTTTCTGAACCGCCGGGGCAAAGCATAATTCAACCGGGAAGATCCTTGCCAAGTGACGATCGAGATGATCTTGACAGATTACGAGGCCGGAATTCGGCGCAAGCCCGGGAAGACAGCCTATTGCAACCTAACGACAGTCTATTTGCAGAAAAGCCAGTTTTAGAAGGAGATGAGACACCTGCGGATAGTCTGAATATTATTGAATCCGATAAAGGCATCTCGGATAGTCTTGGGATTCGGGACTCCGATGATTCAATCTCAGATAGCCTGGATGTTTTGGCGTCAGATATAATCGGCTCCGATAGTACAGCCTTTATTAATTTTAATGAAATGACTCAAGAAGCGGATTCTTTTGGGATTTTTGGAACCAGCGATCAGCCTCTCGATACTGTGCCTCGGGATGAAGCATATTATCACGCTCTCGGGTTGATAGATTCGGCCCGATTTTACTATCAGTATGTCGTTGACAGTTTTCCTTACTCTGAATATGGTACTCAAGCCCGGTATTTACTCCTCTGGACGTATGATAAATACTTCGCTCCCGGTGATTCGCTGCTTATAGACTTATATTCTGCTTTTGTCGATTCATTCCCTCAATCGGAGTATACTAAATTCATCGGTTCGGAATACAGGATTCATACTTCGCCTGAAATCGCGCGGCAATTGCAGGAGAAAGGAAAACAGGCTGAATATCCTGTTAAGCCGGAAGAATCACCACCCGCCGATGAACAGCCGTTTGCAGCTCAGAACCCGGCGGACACATTATCTCCGGAACTAAAGGCTATATCGAAATTTATTACCGGTCAGGATGGTAAGCAATTACCTCCGGCAAATGAATACCTACTGGCGGAAAACGTCCACTTTGAATATCCTCTTGAAGCGGTAGCGGCGAGGATTGAGGACAATTTGTATTTTCAAATCAGAATCGATTTTATGGGTAAGGTGGAAGAATTGATCCTGATGAATCCGACAACGTCACCCGAGCTTAATGAACGGATTACGGAAACCGTAGAAAACACCATTTTTGACAACGGCCGCATTCCTCCTGAATTGTATGACACCTGGTTTTATTACAAACGTAAGGTTGAGATACCTCAGGAGTACAGACAGTGAGAAAAATCATTCCTCAGGTATGCCGAGTGGTTTCCAATCGCAAGCTGAATTCTTCGGGCGCGTATTTCAAAATCGCCGTCGAAGGATTTAAATTATCAAAAAGGATTTTGCCGGGTCAATTTGTGCACGTCAAAGTCGACCCGGGCAACGATCCGTATTTTCGCCGGGCTTTTTCGGTCGCCGATTTCGATAAAGCAACCGGTCGGCTGGATATTATTTACAAAATCGTCGGCAAAGGAACATCGATTCTGGGAAATATGCGTAAAGGCGATTCTCTTGATTTAATTGGCCCGCTGGGAAATCATTTTAATAAACCGGGAAAGAACAAAAATTTGGTTATGGTCGCCGGAGGAGTCGGCCTGCCACCATTGCTATTCTATTGTCGATATCTCTTAAACAGCGGATACCCCTCCAAAAATATTATGTTCTTATACGGAGGTCGTACCAATAATGAACTGGTCGAACTTGCCTCTCTCCGGCGGCTGGGAGTTGAATTTATCCCCTGCACCGATGACGGATCTTACGGGTTTCATGGGCTAATTACGGAAGCCTTGAAGGCGAAACTCCCTGAATTGGATACAAATAAAACCATGCTTTTCGGATGCGGGCCCGAGCCGATGCTTGAAGCCTTGCAAAATTTGGCAATACAACACGGTTACAAAGGGCAATTATCATTGGAAGCACCAATGCCGTGCGGAATTGGGGTTTGCCTGGGATGTATAAAAGAACGTCTCGACCGGCCCAAAAAGTATGTCCGGGTTTGTTATGACGGTCCGGTCTTCAATATAGGCGAGGTTAAGATTTGAAGCCGAATTTGAAAATAGAAATAGCCGGCGTAAAATTCAAAAATCCGGTGATGGTGGCGTCGGGAACGTTCGGCTACGGTGAGGAATTCGAAAATCTAATCGACCTCAATGCCCTGGGCGGAATCGTCACCAAAACGATAACGATGGAGGAACGCCAGGGCCATCCTCCGCCGCGCACCTGCGAAACGGCCGCCGGTATGTTAAATGCAATCGGACTGGCCAACGTCGGCATCGAAAGATTCATTGATGAAAAAATACCGTTTCTCAAAAAGCTGAATACCAAAATTATAGTTAATGTCGCCGGATCATCATTTGATGAATATGTTGAAATCTGCCGCCGGTTGGAAAAAGCGGGCGGCTTTGATATGCTCGAGATTAACTTATCGTGTCCCAACGTTGATGAGGGCGGCATGGCGTTTGGAGTCGATCCCAAAGCTACCGAAAAAGTGATCCGAGATATCTCCAAAGTCTCCAGCCGACCGATTATTGCCAAACTTTCTCCCAATGTCACTTCAATCGCTGACATTGCCAGGGCTGCGAAAGGCGGCGGCGCCGCAGTCGTATCTCTTATAAATACGCTGGTGGGGATGGCTATTGATATAGAAACCGGATTTCCGAGATTATCATATACAACCGGAGGTTTATCCGGCCCGGCCATCAAGCCGGTTGGCATCGCAATGGTTTACAAAGTTAGTCAGGCGGTTGATATCCCGATTATCGGAATTGGCGGAATTTCATCGTGGGAAGATGCTGTCGAATATCATCTGGCCGGTGCGACCGGGATTCAAATCGGAACCGCCAATTTTATTGAGCCGGATGTGACAATGAAAATCATCAAAGGTTTATCCGGTTATTTGAAATCGAAAAAAATAAATTCATTAAAAGAAATTATCGGCAAAGTCAGGACATAAAAATGATTGCATTAAAAAAACTGTTGTCCAGCGTGGAAGAAAACAAATCGATGTTGTGTGTCGGGCTTGATATTGATCCTCGCAAACTCCCCGAAGGATGTGACGAAAGTATCAAGAGTCTGGCCCGGTTTACGCTTAATATTATAGAAGCCACGTCCGATATTGTCGCGGCGTATAAGCCCAATCTTGCTTTTTATGAGGCGCTGGGCCCCGAAGGATTATCGCTTCTCAAACTGGTCTGTGATCGCATACCTGATGATACGGTTATTATTCTCGATGGTAAAAGAGGCGATATCGGAAATACCGGCGAATTTTACGCCAAGACTTGCTTTGAAGTTTACGGTGCCGACTGGGCCACGGTCAACCCTTATATGGGGTATGATTCGATCCGTCCTTTTGTCAGGTATAAAAATAATGGCGTCTTTATCCTATGCCTGACCTCAAATTCGGGGGCGCGAGATTTTCAAAGACTCGAAATCGGCAACCGACCGTTATATATGCATGTGGCCGAAAAAACGGTGTCGTGGAACAAAAATAATAACTGTGGGTTGGTCGTGGGAGCTACCTACGCGGAACAATTGACCAAGGTCCGCCGCATTGCCGAAGATATGCCGCTTCTAATCCCCGGAGTTGGCGCACAGGGCGGTGATTTGGAAAAATCGGTTTTGGGCGGAACCGACAATTTCAAAAAACCAGCTATAATAAACGTCTCCCGTTCGGTTTTATATGCCAGTGAAAAATCCGATTATGCCGAAGCGGCTCGCGCGGTTGTCGAAAAATTGAACGGTGATATCAGCCAGTTACGCCAAAAACCGATTTCTTAATTATTCTTATTTAGCTGACAGATAATTTTTACATAAAGAAAGGGCGAAATGCTTTTTAGCATTTCGCCTTGATTCATTTGAGAGAGATTCCTTAGAGTTACTCAGACTTTTTCACCTCTTCGCTGGAATCTTCATCCTCCCCGATCAGTCCCAGTTTTACCTTAACGTCGTGCTCGATTTTATCCTTTATATCGGCATTGTCTTCAAGAAACTGTTTGACTCGTTCGCGACCCTGTCCTAAACGGTCCGAACCATAGGAAAACCATGCCCCCGATTTTTGTACAATTTCTTCCCGGACGCCGATATCAAGGATCTCGCCGACGGTTGAGATGCCTTTTCCATAGGTGATATCAAATTCGGCTTCGCGGAATGGCGGCGCGACCTTGTTTTTCACCACTCGCACCCGGGTCCGATTACCGACCACGGAATCGCCGTCTTTAATAGTGGCTATTTTCCTGATATCAAGTCTGATAGAGGCGTAGAACTTCAAAGCCCGACCTCCGGTAGTCGTTTCCGGATTGCCGAACATGACTCCGATTTTCATCCTGATTTGATTGATAAAGATAAGGCAGCATCTCGATTTCGATACGACGCCGGTAAGCTTTCTCAATGCCTGCGACATTAATCGTGCCTGAAGACCCATGTGAGAATCGCCCATTTCGCCTTCGATTTCAGCCCGCGGAACCAGGGCCGCTACCGAATCAATAACGATAATATCGACTGCTCCGGAACGAACGAGAGTCTCGACGATTTCGAGAGCCTGCTCGCCAGTATCGGGTTGAGATATTAGCAGATTGTCGAGATCAACGCCTAAAGCCCGGGAATAGGCCGGATCGACGGCATGCTCGGCGTCTATAAAGGCGGCTGTTCCTCCTTCTTTTTGCGCTTCGGCAATAGCATGCAGGGCCAGAGTCGTTTTACCGGATGATTCAGGGCCGTAAATCTCAACGACTCGCCCGCGGGGATATCCGCCGACTCCCATGGCCGCGTCCACTCCCAGCGAACCGCTGGGAATAATATCAATACCGGCAGCGACATCGTCCCCGCCGAGTTTCATAATCGAACCTTTGCCAAATTGCTTTTCAATCTGGCTAACGGCCGCTTCCAGAGCTTTTTTCTGGTCTTGTTGTTGAATAGCCATAACCTTTCCCTTATTGTACAAGTTTAAATTCTCTTAAATTTTCATAAATCGGGCCGCGCGGAGTTAACGTCGATTTTATCAGGGCCGCTCGATCCAATATAACCGCTTCGCTATCAAAATACAAGTTTCTCAGATAATTCGAAAGCCGCGACAGGTCACTTCTTCTCTTGATACGTCCCAGAGTTAAATGAGGTGACAGGCGCTTTTTGTCTTTCTCGATGCCGATTTTGGCCAATTCATTATTTATCGCCATTGCCATTTCAACGGCCGGGTCGGCTCCGTCTATGCCCGCCCAGATTACTCGCGGATTTTTTAGGTTAGGAAATCCCCCGCACTCGCTTAATTTAACTTCAAATACTCTACGCCCGGTCAGGGCACGTATGACCGCACCTGCTACCCCCTCAACGATTTCCTCTTCCGTATCGCCCAGAAACTTGAGGGTTAAATGCATATTTTTCGGTTCAACCCACTTGATTCCATCGGCAAGGGGCCGCAAATCGGAAATAACCTTTTCCAATTTCTCCTTAATTTGACCCGGCAAATGCAGGGCTATAAACAGTCGCAACATTTGTATTTTGCTTCCCTGAGTTCCCAGTTTTTAATTTCATAGAAAATACAGTAATAAGCGATTGAAGTATATCACAAATTTCAATCAATTCCCAAAAGCTCTTTTCGAACCATATTTAAAGCCGTCGCAACGGCGCGCTCACGATTAATTTCCCGATCCAGGCTCAAGTTAAATTTACGATAATGCACTCGTTCGCCCGCGGCCAGGCCGATAAAAACGGTACCGACAGGTTTTTCTTCGGTTCCTCCGCCAGGTCCTGCGATGCCGGTTATTGATACTCCCATATCGGCTCCAAATAATTTGACAAGCCCCGAAGCCATTGCCTTAGCGGTTTCGGCCGAAACGGCGCCGAATCTCTCCAATACATCGCGTGGAACTCCCAGCTTGTTTATTTTGACGTCGTTGGCGTAGGCTATAACTCCCCCCGGGAAATAATTAGAGGAACCGGGAACTGACGTAATTCGAGCTCCCAATAGACCTCCCGTGCATGATTCAGCCACCGCCAAAGTCATTCCCTTTTCGGTTAATATTTGTCCGATGACTTCTTCGAGTTCGCGATCGTCTTCGGTATATATATATTTGTCCGCCCTGGCACGAATACCATCCGCGAGAAGCCTGACTCCGGATTCGACCTCTTCGGCGATTGTACCCGAGCCCTTAATACACAAATCAACGCCCTTATATGACGGAAGATAGGCCAGAGAAACTCCTTCGGCGAAATTCAGGGCAGGTCTGATTTTTTCGGCAAGGGCTGATTCTATGATGCCGGTGGTTCGCATGCGATGACGCCTGATTATTAAATTACCCATCTGGCCCTGAAGCATCGGTAACAATTCCTCATCGGTCATCGTGCGCATTTCAATCGGAACCCCGGGCATGGCGCAGAAAAATTTCCCGCGTTCTTCGATGACGATACCGAGGGCGGAGCCGGTTTTGTTGGCGAGAAAGCGAGCGCCTTGAGGTAAAAGAGCCTGATTTTGATTTATGGCCGGCATTTTCAAATCCCGGTCGGCGAATCTTTTTTGAAGGCTGGTCAGGATATCTTCATGAAAAATCAGGTTTCGCTTAAAAACTTTGCAGATCGCTTTTTTGGTAATATCATCATCGGTCGGGCCCAGCCCTCCGGTTGTGATGACGACATTGGCGCGCCGGAGTCCCAGATTTATCGCTTCAACCAATTGATCCATTTTATCGCCGGTTGAGCTTTTATATTTGATGTCCAATCCAATACTATCAAGCCGCTGTCCCAAAAAGGCCGAATTGGTATCAATTCTCGAACCGTATAAAAGTTCATCGCCGATTGTTATTATTTCTACAACCATTTTGCTTCTCGAATTTTTAATTAAAATCCCAGCCAGTTTAGCTGACTTAAAATAATTATGCACAGCCAACAAGTCAAATTTGCGTATATCGCCGCGAAAACATCATCCATCGTTATACCCCAGCCTCTGGGCAATGACTCGCATTTTCCCGACGGATACGGTTTGATGACATCATAAAATCTAAACAGGATAAAAGCCGCGATATAAACGTCAATACGATATGGCAAATAAATAAGCGAAACAAACATTCCGGCCCACTCATCGATGACTATTTTCTTGGCGTCATGCCCGAAAAATTTTTCGGCTCGACCTGAAGCCCAGACCGATATAATTATTGTCACAATTGCGGCTATTAAAAGCAAAACCTGATTTTGTCCCAGCCAAAACCAGGCAATTATCCAGGCCGGAATCGTCCCGATACTTCCGGGTACGACAGGAAAGTATCCTGAGTACAGACCGGTCGCGATGGCCTTTACCAGACCATTCATTATTTCAAGACCTCCTTTATGATTGACCCGTTTTTTATCAGGTAGTCGATACCGGTCAAAACCGTAACGACCGTCGTGCTCAGCATCATCCAGTCAAAAACCTGTATAACAAGGGGAGAATCGAAAAATCCGCCGGAATATCCCGCCGATTCCATCACCGTTTTCAGATTTATATAGAGCAGGATAGTTACAATGGTTGTCATCTGCAAAACCGTCTTGAACTTGGCCGACATAGTCGGCGAGATGATCATACCTCGATAAGCTGCCAACGAACGCAGGCCGGTGATTATAAACTCTCTGATAATTATCAACATAATCATCCAGGCTTTAACATACCCCAGCGCCAAAAAAGAAACAAATGCCGTAGAGGTCAAAATTTTATCGGCCAGGGGATCCATGAACTTGCCGAACCCGGTTGTAATATTGTATTTGCGGGCCAGATGGCCGTCCCAGACGTCGGTTAATGCGGCAACTATAAATATGACCATAGACAAAACCCGGCAATAGACATTTTCCATCAGGAAAAATACCATAAAAACCGGTGATAACACTATGCGTGCCAATGTCAATTTATTTGGGGTATTCATTATCCTCCATTATCAGGGCAAAAAGGTAAGGCAATATAATCGGGCTGTCAAGTTATGAATCCTGATATGATTGGGACATCTGCGAAATGTAAACAAAAAAATATCCCAGACCGGAGCGCACCAGTCTGGGATGACGATGTTAGGAAGAATCCACTACTGCAACACTTTCCGTTGCAATTATAAAAAAGCAAAATTTGACAAAAATGTCAAGAGAAAAATAATAGTTTATCGAATTTTTTTAATATAAGGTTTTGCCGTTCAATAAACTTCGAAACCCGAATCACCTCAATCAGGTTAATCCGAAGGTATTAAAACTACCGGATTTTGTCTTGACAAGCATTATTGGTATGGGTTTATTGGATGGTCATAAGCAAAGCGAGGAACATTGCAGCAAGAATCAAAAAAACTTCCGCGCAAAGCGGATGATTTATTCCAAAAGTGCCGTGAATGGACTGTCGCCAAAGAGGTTATGGCAACTGGCTATTATCCCTATTTCCGCCCGATATCGTCGGCTCTGGGCGATGAAGTTGTCGTGGCCGGCAAAGAAATGATTATGATTGGGTCTAATAATTATCTCGGATTGGTAGGAGACCCACGTGTCAAGGAAGCGGCGGCCAATGCAACTCTTAAATACGGTTCAGGATGCACTGGTTCAAGATTCTTAAACGGCACCCTCGACCTGCATATTGAGCTGGAAGAGCGCTTGGCAAAATTTATGAATCGCGAGGCGGCGCTTGTTTTTTCGACCGGATTCCAGACAAATTTGGGCACTATTTCATGTCTGGTCGGCAGGGATGATATAATTCTAATTGATCGCAGCGATCACGCTTCAATCGTGGATGGTTGTCGTTTGGCGTACGGCAAGATTATGAAATATGCCCATAACGATATGGACGATATGGAACGAGTTCTGGATATTGCGTATAACAACGGACTTCGGGGCGGTATTTTAATTATAACCGACGGTGTCTTTTCGATGGAAGGTGATATTGCCGATTTACCGCGCATGTGTGACATTGCGGAAAATTACGGCGCCCGGGTTATGGTCGATGACGCGCATTCTATTGGCGTCCTCGGATCCGGCGGCCGGGGTACGGCCGAACATTTTGGCCTTTCCGACCGGGTTGATCTGATAATGGCCACTTTCTCCAAATCATTCGCGTCGTTGGGAGGATTTATTTGCGGTGATGAGGATACACTGCATTATGTAAAACATTTTGCGCGGGAACTCATATTTTCGGCGTCGATTCCCCCGGGTGCGGCGGCCGCGGCCCTGGCCGCTCTGGATATAATCGAAACCGAACCGGAACGGCGCGAAAACCTGTGGAAAAATACGCGGAAAATGCATCAAGGACTTCGAGAATTAGGATATAATATCGGCGATACTCAAACCCCGGTAGTGCCAATTATGATTGGTGATGATATGACCTGCTTCAAATTATGGAAAGATTTGAGCGATGAAGGTATTTTCGCCAACGCCATAGTTCCTCCGGCGGTCGCTCCCAAAATGTCGCTGATTCGCACAAGCTACACCGCGACCCACACCGACCAGCAACTTGATCGAGTTCTGGATGCTTTTGCTCGGCTGGGGAAAAAATATAACATTGTCTAAAACGTGGATACGGTAACCAACAAAGGTAATATCGATTTATTGGAGGTCGAGAATTCGTCCGATCTCTACGCGTTTATCAAAGTCCCCTTTGATATTTATCGCGATGATCCCAACTGGGTGCCGCCATTGATTACCGAACGCAAAGATTTTTTCAATAAAAGTAAAAATCCTTTTTTCCGATCGGCCAAGACCCGGCTGTTTCTGGCTCGGAAAAATTCAAAATACGTCGGGCGCATCGCGATATGCGTTAATTACAGCTATAATGAATTTCACGAAGTCAATACCGGTTTTTTCGGATTTTTTGACTGCATCGAAGATTACGAAGTCGCCGAATTGCTTTTCAAAGTCGCGTTGATAAAGCTAAAAGCCGAGGGTGTGGATGCCATACTCGGTCCGTGCAATTTTTCCACTAATCATGAAGTCGGGATGCTTATCGAAGGATATGATATGCCTCCGGTCGTGATGATGACTTATAATAAACCCTACTATAATGATTTCGCTGAAAAATTCGGACTGCGCAAAGCCAAAGATCTTTTCGCGTTCAAAATATACGCCGACCGAGAATTTGACCCGCGCATTATAAAAATGGCTGAACGGATGAGAGACAGAGAGGGGATTGATCTGCGGATAATCAATATGCGACGGTTCAATAAGGACGTCGAACTGATCAACGAACTTTATAATAAAGCCTGGGCCAAAAATTGGGGGTTTGTGCCCTTGTCCAAAGATGAATTCCTGCATATCGCAAAAGATATGAAGCAAATTATCGATCCCGATCTTGTATTTATCGCCGAAGTCAACGGCGAAGCGGTTGGGTTCATCCTGACTTTGCCGGATATTAATCAAGCTTTGAAATACGCCAACGGCCGCTTGTTTCCGTTAGGGCTTGCGAAACTTCTCTGGCACACCAAAGTAAAAAACAAGGTGGATTCGGTTCGCATCATAACTTTGGGTTTGATTCCGGAATATCAAAAACGTGGAATTGATACTTTACTGTATCTGAAAACATACGAAGTCGCCAATGAAAAAGGCTATAAATACGGCGAGATGAGCTGGGTTTTGGAAGACAATTTTGCCATGGTTCGGGCCGGGGAACTGATGGGCGGGGAGCTTTATAAAAAATATCGCATTTACGGTATGCAGGTGTAATCATGATAAAGAAAAATCAGTATTTATGGATTATCCTAATTCTCTTATCTCTTTTCGCATTATTGTCATGCAAGAAAACTTATTTCTATGTCTCCGAAGAAGTACATGACAATACTTCGGTCCGGTTCACAACCAAATCATCTTTTTATACCAAAGGAAAGTCGATCGCGTTGACGCATGGCGGATTTGAACTCGTCCCCAGCGACAGCACCGTTTTGTTTATTGAAGGACAATCGACCGGTGTTGGCAAAGGCGGGGTCAGCGTCGCTCAACTGAGGCTGGCTGAGACGGCGCGTTTTTATGTGACTCTGCCGAATACTATCAATGTTGGAAAATACAATATCGGACATAAGGCAATATGCGAAATCACCGGCAATTTGAATTATCGGATAGGAGAAACCCTGTTTACGTGTCAGAGAGGCAGCGTCGTCGTCGATTCGTTGGTCGGTTCCAAAATCTACGGAACGATTTCCGGCGATTATCTCAACACCCGCAACCAGACTCTAAAAATCGAAGGCAACATCAAAGCGGGACAAAAGTAGGTTTAGCCGATGTGATCTGACTAACCGAAATTTACACCTGAATACTATTTACTTATTCGGATTTGCTTTCTGGTTTTATTTAATCGTGGCAGTAAAATAGTTACCCCGCCTGGAATGCCCGTAAATATTGACTTTTCGGGGTTTAGATGGTATACTTGTATGGTAGCTTGCTTTTGATAAATTTACAAAATGTAATTTTCAAAAATACTTCTATTCCGGTGTTGTTACCGAAATTGCGCCATACTAAAGGCGGGCTAAAGATTAAATAGGTATCTAAAAAACCAAATATGGAAATTGAACAATATTACATATTAACTGACTTGAAATACATTGACTTCCAAGTCGATTATAGCTATAATGGCGTTCAAAATCTGAACACATTGGCGCACGCTGTTGGTTTTGAATCCGAATTGGTAACGAGGGAAAGGCAGAATCCGGCGGATATGTTGGGGGCTGGGCCGCATAAATGCTTGACCGGGAATTCTCAACTAATGTATAATCATTGTGCGGCGAAGAAGGCTCGGGAGCAGGGAATGGTAAATCAAAATATACAACCCACGTTGCGTGAATTGAGTAAAAAAGAAAAGGCCGATATAAAAGGCGATTATTTTCAGCGTTTTTTATCCAGTGGCATTGAAGAAGGTACCCCTGTTTCTGAAATGAGAAAAAAATATCTCGATAATAAACAGAGTTACAATAATGCCGCGGATGAATTAGAGAGTTCTCTTAAAGAGGCAAAGATGCAATTGCTACAGACCCTTTCGGCTGATGCGATTAAAGGTATTCACACTAGAGCGAAGAAAAAAGAGAGTGTTGAAAAAAAACTATTTAACAAGGCATGGAAACATTGTGAATTCAATTCAGAATCAAATTGGCCGCGATTGGTCGATCAAGATACTTTAAATAAATTAATAGACCTACCGATACTAAATACATTATATGATGATATAAAGGATTTGGTTGGGGGACGGATTATTGTGGCTTGCCGGGAAGACATAATAAAATGCGCGGATCAATTGAAACGTTGGCTGGATGATAATAATTACGAAATTGTTTCTGACAGCGATAAGGATTTTACTGACAAACCCAATGAAGGTTATTATGGATTTCATTTTGTCGTCACAATGCCGGTTCAAGAATCGGAAGAGAATATATTTCTGAAAGCAGAAATACAAGTACATTCATTGTTAACCAATGCCTGGAGCGAATTCAGTCATGATATAGTTTATAAAAGAGTTTCATGGCCGGGAGTGCAAGTGATACCAGATGAAATAAGAAAAGACATGGAACAGATTAGCAAAGATTTAATATCATCAGATGAGCGTTTTGGAACATTGAGGAATAGAATTTATAAGGATTGATGAGGAGAATATTGCTTTATGGATAGTATGATTACCGGAATTGCCATCAGGCACAGACATACAAATCGAATAATGGAATCGAAAACGGAAAGTTCAGAAAAATTAATTGAATGGCTGAACTCTATCAATGGTTCAGTACGGAGGCAGTATGACCTGGAAATGATTTCTTCAGGGAAACTCCCAGTGGGCTTTGTGGGTCGCGATAAAAACTTCAACCATGGCATGGTAGTTGCCATTCCACCTATTCCTGAAGGATTGAAGGCGGAAATTGAAACGGATTACCCAATCAGTATTGTAGAGGGAGCGGATTACCCAGTCAGTATTGAACAGGAAAAGGATTTGCCCGTAATAAAGTTTATGAAGAGATTCGGTCCCGAATTAGTCGTTATCGCTGGTGAATTAAATTATAAGGTCTTCCCTGAAGCTTTTAAAATCGAGCTGTTTCGCCAACTTGTTTTTGCCAATGACATGGTAGGCGAAGGCCATCTGCAATTTATGGCCCAGGTCGTTTGTGGCCCGATTGCGATGATCAAAAAAGCCGAAAACCGAAACAAACGAAAAGGTTCAATTATTTACGACCTTGTCGAACATCAGGACATCGAAGTTTTCTATTCGGATAAACGGCAAAGCGAACACTTTCGTATGACTCCAATGGCAGTCTGCTGGGAAGGTTGGCACGCGCCCAACGATCCTGATAGAATTGGCAGTCATGCATATTATGATGCCGATAAAGTAGTTGAGTTTCAAATAAAGAAAAACAAAATACTGTCTGATGAAGATATTGTTATTCCATGTAATACGGTTCAGGATATTGATGACAATTTCATTTTCGTTACCGAAGATGAGTTAACTGAATTGGTTGAATATGTTAATAAGAAATTTCCAAATGATGAAAAAGCATTTGACAAATTGAACAAGTTGGATCTAATACCGTATCTTAAGGATCTTGATATCCCCCTACCCCATAAGTATTGAATATAATTGGATAATTTCTGCAAATGCAAAAACCGAATCATTGCGATTCGGTTTTTTTTATATATCCAGCTCGACCGTCTGACCTTCTTCGGCGATGGCGGTATCCCATTTAAATTTCTGACGGATGACCTGAGCCATATGTCTTTGCGAATCCGGTTCGCCGTGCACCAAAAACACTTTTTCGGGGGGCCTGTTGAATCCCAATAGCCACGCCAATATTTCCTCATAATCGGCATGACCCGAAAAAGCCGTCACCGTTTCCACTTTGGCCTTCAGAGGGATTTTTTGGCCGTGAATTTTAATCGTTGGATGGCCATCCTGAATGCTTCTTCCTCTGGTTCCTTGGGCCTGGTAGCCGATTAGCAATATCGTGTTATTCGGATTGGGCATGCGATGCACGAGATGATGCAGAATTCTGCCGCCGACGGCCATGCCGCTGGCAGAGATGATAATGGCGTTATTTTTGATATCGTTTATCTGTTTTGATTTAACCCGGGTGCGGCATCGATGCAGATGGCGGGGGCGAATGAAATTTTTCCCCTGGATAGTCAAAAGCCGGCTTTCGAGATCGAGATCGGCGATGCGTTTCTCAAAGACGGTCGTTGACTCAATTGCCATTGGCGAATCGATAAATACCGGCATTTCGGGAATGGAGCCGCGCTCCTCGAGTTCGCGAAGAACGTATAAGATCGTCTGCGTACGTCCCACCGAAAAGGCGGGGATCAAAAGAACGCCGCCCCGTTCCCGGCTTTCGTTTATGATTCCGGCCAGATCTTCAAACGGCTGTTCGTTTTCATGCAGACGGCCGCCGTAAGTCGATTCCAAAACGAGATAATCGACGTTGTAAACCTGCACCGGATCGCGCAGAAGCGGGCGTGAGGTTCGCCCCAAATCACCGGAAAACAGGATCTTCCGCGCCCGTCCGTTTTTCTTGACGCGAATATCGACCAGCGATGACCCCAGTAAATGTCCGGCGTCGCGGAATTTTATACGACCGTTTTCGCCGCAGGGAACGGCATCGCCGTAATGAACCGGTTTGAACCGTTTCATCGCCAGTTTAGCATCGTCGAGGTCAAAAAGCGGCAAGGCCGGTTTGTGTTTGGAAAATCCTTTTTTGTTGGCCCAGCGGGCGTCTTCTTCCTGTAGATGAGCGCTGTCTTTGAGGAGTATCCGCACCAGTTCTCGGGTGGCGTGAGTACAATGCACCTGCCCGACAAAACCCTCCTTGACAAATCGGGGCAAATAACCGCTGTGGTCGATGTGGGCGTGAGTGAGGAGAACTTTATCTATCGAAGCCGGATCGACCGGGAACGGTTCCCAGTTTTTCATCCGATATTCTTTTTTGCCCTGAAACATACCGCAGTCGATGAGCATGCGCGCGCCGTCAACTTCGAGGAGATGCCGCGATCCGGTAACAGTCCCCGCCGCGCCCAGAAATGTCAGTTTCGCCATATAGTTCCATCCGCTTTGAATGTTTTTTTCGTTATTTCAATGTGCGAATAATATATGCGGGAGGGCAATTAAAAAAAATCGCTAAGGAGTCTATCAGTCATTAGTAATTGCAATAATCATACCACAAGGACAACTCGAGAGTTGTTGCCACCGAATCATTTTTGTAGCGACAACTCTTGAGTTGTCGTGGTTGGCGTACGTCCTGTGCGCCAACAAAAAATAAAATATCAAGTGAGGTTTGTTACCGAATCGTTACTTAGCACACCCAACCAAGGGAGGAGCGCCGTCTTTGAATACATACTTAACCAAATAAACGACGTCGTCCGCCAGACTCGTAGCCGCAGTGAATATTAGCGCACACCAGATAATGACCGCTATCATATATCTCAATTCAAACTCCCCTAATATTCAATTTGCCCGAATACATCAAGGATGCATAACAGAATCTATACTGATTGCCTGTTATGAGTATATCGAAATGAGTCCAATGTCAATGAATTATAGGAGGGGCGCAAATGCGCCCCTCCAAAAATATATTACTTCATCAAAAGCATTTTTTTCGTTTGCGATTCATTGCCGAAATTCAATTGATAAAAATAAATACCCGACGGCAATTGCTTGTTCTTGGAATCAATTCCGTCCCAATAAACATTATGTATGCCGGGGTTCAAATGTTTCGATAACGGTTCGTCAACCAATTCACCAAGTATGTTGTATATCTTCATTTCAACAAATCCCGCTCGCGGAAGATAAAATTCAATATTTGTCCCTGGATTAAACGGATTTGGCTGATTCTGTTTGAGTGCGAATTGTCCGGGAATCATCGAATTTACATTTTCATCAACTGCGGTTGGAATTCCAAAATTATTATCATAAAAATCCTGTGCGACGGTGCCTATATTTTTCATAATCGAAATAGAATTCAATCTGTCCGGACCCTGGCCAACTATTAAGGCAGCGATAATTTCCGTCGAATCACCGGGATTAAACGATAGAGGACCGGTCGTCATCATGAAGCGGCGATCAGCAGGGTAAAAATCGAGATCGCCGGTACCGGCAACCGGATTACCGGAATGTACATAGAGCAGTGTTTGGCTGTTGTATTGATAAGGATTCCCGAATTTATCGAGCCCGTTCATGTACCAATACGATTCTTTATAATTATCAGGATCGGTTCCGTTGATATATTTATTAAATGATACCATGCCAATGTTGATTGAATCGGCGTATGTCTGCCCCCACATCCGTCCGGGAATATCAGGATCGGAGATGAATCTGGGGCGCAAGGGAGTTTGGAGTAACTTGATACCCAGGCACGGTGGAGTATGGGCATAGTGGTTGTCATCACCATCGGCATTATAGCAGAAACCAATATCATTAAGCGTGTCGCACCCGACATAATCATCTCCGGCTCCGCCCAGATCAGGATCAGCCCAGATAGATATATAAAAATTATTCAAATTTCGTGTGCCTTCGTTATAAATGCGAAATCTTAAGAATATTGTATTGCCCAAACTCCCCATTTGATCAAACGCGAATACGGTTTGTTTTACCTGGATTCCGATAGGGTCGGTCAAACCCCCATCCACATCTCCGCGCTTGCCGGCGTCAGCGTCGTTATAAACGGCCCAGCACATTTGATCGCCGATCATTTCAGGCTGATCGCTATCGTTAAGCGGAGCTCCTTGCTCATCGGCATAATTGATATAGTCGAGATAGTCCTGATTTGGGTTAGATGCCAGAGAGTCACCAAATAATTTGTAGACTTGATAATACCATTGATCATCCATAAATGTACCATTGTCCATCGGTCCGGGAACATATTCGCTGCCGTATTCAGAAATCGCCAGCACCGTATCACCGGTCGAGGCATCCACGCCGCCCAGCCATAAACCGCCGGCATATAAAGGAGATCTGATAGCCGACGGATTACCATTGATGATGTCATCAGGATTACCGTCATACGGGAAAAAGGTCCCGTAATCATACCCGAAATAACCCGAAAGATCTCTCCCAATGTTACCATGATTGGTTACAAACATTAAAATCTTATTGGCGTCAATAAAGGTAGTATTGTCAATAATTGCGGTTTGGTTTGTTGTGAAGTTTTTCGGTGGCTCGGCAAAAGCAGTTGCTGTTAATAACAGGCAAATCAGTAAAAAAGGATATGGGTTTTTCATGTTAAATTCCTTCCTCGGATTTTATCCTTCAAATAGATATAGGATGATGGTTTCGTTCGATAAAATCATCAATATTAGAATTAAATACATTATTTCAAATTGTAAAGGGAAAACATTTAATCTTTTTAGAGAACTTCTCGGGGCCAAAATTGTTATATCAATAATCGCCTGAGGAGCTTGCCTTTTTGGCTAAAGTTGCGTATTTAGGCGGAGAAAAATAAATTGAAAATTGACTTTTACAAAGCAGGAAAGTGATTATGGTAGAAAATAAAAAACCTCGACGCTCATTTCGGGAAGTCCCGCGGGGACTGGCCCGGGTTAATCATATAATCGCTATCGGCAGTGGCAAAGGCGGTGTCGGCAAATCAACGGTATCGACCAATTTCGCGATGGCTCTCAAAAAAACCGGATACAAAGTCGGCCTGATGGACGCCGATATATACGGCCCCAGCCAGCCGGAAATGCTGGGCGTCGGCAAACAACAACCCCAGGTTAAAGGTGATTATCTGTTACCGCTCGAAAAACATGGTTTGGTTTTTATGTCATTGGGTTTACTGCTCGACGACAGCCAGCCGGTTATCTGGCGCGGACCGATGGCATCGAAAATGATTCAGCAGTTTTTGGGGAATGTCCTCTGGGGAGATCTCGATTATCTGATTATCGATTTACCTCCCGGCTCGGGCGACGTCCAGATTACTCTGACCCAGCAGGCTCCGCTATCGGGGGTGATTATTGTCACTACCCCTCAGCATGTCGCTCTCGGAGTTGCTCAAAAGGGTCTCCAAATGTTTCGTCATGTCAATGTCCCGATTTTGGGGATAATTGAAAATATGAGCGGCTTTACCTGCCCCAAATGCGGCGAAAAAACCGACATTTTCAAACAGGGCGGAGGCAGGAAACTGGCTGAAGATCTGGATATAAATTTCCTGGGCGGAATACCCCTCGATCCCGAACTGATGGCCTCCGGTGATAACGGAACGCCGCTGCTTCTCAATACAGCCGACAGCCCGGCCGCTAAAGAATTTATCAACATCGCCTCGAAATTCATAGATATCATGGCTAAAGGCATCGAAGCCAATGAACCGGAGAAGATCGAAATTACCGATGACGGAAATCTGAGTTTCACCTGGCCCGACGGCCATATCGCCGAGTTTACTCCTTCTGATTTGAGGGCTAATTGCGGCTGTGCTTTGTGTGTCAGCGAAGATACCGGCCAGAAAACTCTTGATATAAAATCAATACCGCTGGATATAAAAATCGGCGCGTTTGAGCGGATCGGACGTTATGCCGTTTCGATTGCTTTTTCAGACGGGCACAACACCGGTATCTATCGTTTCGATAAAATGCACCAGATGGAAATAAAACAAAAAGACGCCTCGGATAAGGCGTTTAATGTTTAAGAAAAAATACCTCGAATAGGGAGGTGGCTCATGGGAGACACCAACGAAATAAGAATCATGGCCGAACCGCAGATGAACCCCGATGTCTGCAAATTCCTCGTGGACCGACAGGTTTATGACGGCATGGCCAATTGCAAAAACAAGGATATGGCCAAAGGCTCGCCGCTTCTCGAAAGTCTGTTTGCCATCGAGGGAGTAATGGAAGTCATGGTCGCCGGCTACTCTATCACCATCGCCAAATCTCCCGAGGGCAACTGGGCCGACGTCGGAAAACAGATCGGGATCGTTATTCGCGAGAAGCTGGCCGAAGGCGGTCAGTTGATTTCCGAAGAGCAGTTAAACAAAGAGCAGCCGACCAATCCGGAATTGAAAGAGAAGATCCAAAAGATATTTGACGAGATGGTCAACCCCGGTCTGGCCTCGCACGGCGGCAGCGTCGAATTGATTGATGTCAAAGGCACGACCGTATTCTTAACGATGAGCGGTGGGTGCCAGGGATGCGCTTCGGCGACTTATACGCTTCGTTACGGCATTGAACAAATCCTCAAAGAGCATGCTCCCGAAGTAACCGATGTCATTGACGTTACCGACCACACCGCCGGCGTATCGCCTTACTTTTCATAAATAAAAATAGAAATAAGTAGAAATAAATAGAAATTTGCCCCAAGAAAATCCCCCGAATCCGGGGGATTTTTTATTTGCGAAATCGAATAATAAATCATATACTGTTTATATTAATAAAAGAGTTAGCGGGAGATTCTCTCGAATTGTAGAGAAAGAGCCCAGCGGGCTCTTGCCATATGGTCAATGAGGTCTCTTCGTTCCGTCAGGTCTTGGACGCCGAAGGCGGGTGTGACCTGACGGAGAAGTATTGAAGGGAAAAACCCCAACGGGCTCTTGCCATAAAACTTAAAACCTTTAACTATTGCCAGGGGAATGAAAATGAAATTAAATCAGATTCTCAGCTTTCTTATCATCGTTTCGAGTTTGATATCAATGGGATGCACTTCAAGCCTGGTGTACAGTCCGACAATTAACCTGCCGGTAAGACCAATGACACAGAAGCAAGCTCAATTTCTTGGCGGCGTAGGATACTTTCCCGAAACGCGCCCCGAAGTTACCAAAGAAAAAACAGCTTTTGGTGGTGAAGCAACTTTTCGCATGGCGCTGTGCGATCATTATTCTTTACAATTTAAGGGTTGGAAGGATTTATCGGAAAACCGCCGTGACGATAGATTTGGCTTTTCATTTGGAACAATGGCCATTGTAAAAAATTCCCCAAATTATAAGTTAAGCATTTCGCCTACGGCCGCGTTGGTATTTGGAGATGGGAGCTTGGAAGGCGGCGGGGCAGGTATGCCGTTTAGTTTTTGGTTTACAAAATTCAATTCAGTTAATCTATACGCTTCCGTAAATCCCGTTTTCGGTGTGCGAGCCCAAGTCCGGGAAAAAAGAGAGTGGGGCTGGGGAATAATTACA
Source organism: Candidatus Zixiibacteriota bacterium (assembly GCA_036480375.1). Classification (NCBI taxonomy): domain Bacteria; kingdom Pseudomonadati; phylum Candidatus Zixiibacteriota; species Candidatus Zixiibacteriota bacterium. The sequence continues at coordinate 74,110 of JAZGGI010000028.1, read as the reverse complement.
AATATAGGGACGTCAATATTAGTCAAAAATCATCTGACAATAAATCTCGAATTATCATCGGTAAAGCAGGTTAATGTTTATGAAGATAAACGAAACAACTTTCTTTGCCCAAGTGTGAATATCGGATACCTCTTTCATGGAAAGAAATAGAATGTTCTTCGTTCCGTCAGGTCTTGGACGCCGAAGGCGGGTGTGACCTGACGGAGAAGTATTGAAGGGAAAAACCCCAACAGGTTCTTGCCGAAGATTATTAGTAGTTGGTGTTGGCCTCGTGAGCCAACTTATAACAGTAGGTCAGGAGCCCTGCGCTCCTGACAATCGCGCGAAGCGCGATGCTTTGAAGATAGGAAAATATGCACACGATATTACTTTATACTTCCGGCGGGATGATACTGGGATTATTGGTACTTGTCATATCAGCAGCACTACACAGCGATAAACATCCTGGTTGGCGCAATGGTTTTTCATTCATACCGTTTTCCGGCAAAAAAGAATGGTTCCGCTCCGGCGGATATCTCCTCCACAACCTCGGCTCGATTTTATTCTCAATCGGGATTATATCCAGCATGATAAGAAGTGTTCTTGATTAGGTAGGTTAGTGAATAAAAATTATAGGGAAGGAGCCCAACAGGCTCTTGCCATAAATAAAGTTGATGTTGCGGGAACAATGGGTCACCAGTAGGCATAAATAACTAATGTTTAGCAAAGGAGGTAGGTATGCGTAGCATATGGCGGGGGAGAAATGTGGTTAACTCTATAGGGCGGAATTACTTATTAATTTGCTTTTGCATTTCCCTCACAATATCAAATGTATCTTGGGGGCAATGTATTGCAGACAAAAATTCGGGTATAAATAAAAATCATAAAAATGTAAACGTTATAGAGTGTTTCGTACCAAAAGTCATGCCGCGGCAAAATTTGGGTTTGACTACGGTAACAAAATCAGAAAACAGTTCGAATCAATCAATGGGCAGATGGCGAACATATGTGGTACAATGTAGGGATATATTAAAGATCACGACAATTAGTGGAAGAAAGATTAAAGGTCGTTACGTAGCATTGTCGAGTGAATCCTTGAGTATATGCCGTCGCGAACATTATATGGAGGTAACGAGGAGCGAAATAAAACGTCTTCAAATTGGGAAAAGAGATCTCCTCAAAAATGGTCTTGCTAGCCTTGGAGTTGCCATAGGCAGTATGCTCTTACTGGATTTGGCAAATGTTAATTACTCTGAAAATGCAATATGGCTTGGCGGTTTTGGGATAGGTGTCTTCGTCGGTATAACATCTCTTTGGTATGAAGATGTTGATTTAGACAATTCGTTCTTTGCTCAAGATTGTAGATCAACTTGTCCGAAAGATTAATATTATTTGATCCCGGGTGCCCCAAGTCTTCAGGGCGTGTTGAAAAACCACTGCCAAGAGTTGCGGCGGGTCTTGATTTTGTGAAAACAAAATTGTGACCTGCTGTGTGTCAAGAACTTACGATTCGAAATGTCTCCCCATTCCTTAGGCTGAAGATCATTTCAAGGTTTTTTCAACAGGCCCATTGGGTGGAAATTTTTTATAGATGGTTCTTGGGAGATAGAAATTTGAACGGACGGGAACATAGGTACTGTACCCCACCCATTAGGTGGAAAATTTTTATAGATGATTCTTGGGATATAGAACCGGGAGAATACAAATTACCGAACTTGAAAGCCGATTGAACTACTCCCACGTCTAAGGCGTCCGGCACCCGGCCGGACAATGGGCGACCGGCCATTAGTGAAAGGACAAAGATGGAGAATATGTTAATAAAAGCATTCGAACGTTTTGAAGAACTGTTGAATGAACGGTTTACAATGAAAGTATACACCACTGAGGATTCAGTTAGATACACTTTTTACGCAGCTTTGACGGAGAGGACCACAATATTACCTCATAATGTAGTATTAGAGCTTCCTCACAACGCCATAGAAGGGGCAGAAGTTGACACGTACATATCCGGAAATAACGGGGATAAATATGTCATTGAATTCAAGTACTACCGTCAGATACCGTCGGGACAGAACGCTAATCGAACGCAACTGGCGGGACGGTTGATCAAGGATCTATCCAGGCTTGCATGTTTCAAGCCGCAAGAAGAAGATAGGAAACTAGTTCGCTTGTTTGTATATGTTTCTGACCAAGAAATGAACTCGTACCTTTCAAATGAGCAAAACGGTCTTTGCAGTATCTATTATTTATCGCGGGGAGAGTGCCATCTAATTAACGATCAGTTGCTCGCAAAAAGGAGCAAGATTTTTATTGAAAGCTGTGGAGACATCACGGAAATGACAATTAGGACGGAACTCGCTTCGGAACTTTCAGATGATCACTACTTGAGAATCTGGTCGGTGTCCCCAAATGGAGCCTTGACACTTTAGTGATGCCTGCCGGAGAACATCAATGATAACTTTGCATCCTACCCATTGGGTGGGGATTTTTGGGTTTGTCTGCTGATTTTACTTTGCATGACCGGCGGAATCCCGCTTAAACGATTACAAATAATCAACAAATCCAACGCATTTTCTGAAATCATCCGCTTTTATAGAATGAAATGTGTCTACGACAGAGCGATAATTATAAATGGCAAAGTAGTCTTTTGCGAAGTACGAAAAAGGACAAAACGAACCCAATTCACTGTAAGTCATACGGAAACATTCACATACGAGGAATTTTCAGAAATGTAAATGTGGATAACTCTAAGCCACAGATTGCCACGCTCATTTCACTCGCTCGCAATGATAAATACAGCCTTTTGTCGGGTTTCTCGCATCGACCCTTTCGGGTCTCTGCTCGGAATGCTGACCTACTGAAAAACTAGAAAGAGATAAATGACTAAACTTTTGCCACTAATATCAGTTAGACTACGCGACAGCTGGAAACAGGCTTTCGCCTGTCATTCTCGAGAGCGAAATTCCGAAAGGAGTGAAGCGAGTCAGGTATTAGGGAAACTTATACTATGTCGCAATGATATGCCTTGCCGCGCGACAGCTGAAAACAGGCTTTCGCCTGTTGATATGACCCAAAACGTTAATCTGAGGAAACAAACCCATTTTCGACGGCAGTTTCCACATCTGCCGCGCACCAAATGTCATTTCAATTTTTAGGGTTAGGAGATTAAAATATGTGAATGTGTTGGATCGTATATGCGTATTCAATTGCCGCCGAACTACTTTCCCTTCAACCACTCCAACAGTTCTTTATCGGCGTTGGGAACGTTATGCAGAATGTCGGTTCCGTGATCCTGGCCGGGGTATTTTTTGAATACTTTTGGTCCGTTATAATTATCAAACAGCCACTGGCTCGATTCGGACGAATAGGTATCATCGGTGGCGGCGGCGATATAAATCGGTTTGGTCAGTTCTTTCTGATGCAGGACATCACCAGGTATAAGCCCTCGATAATCTTTTCCAGGCGATAATAAAACCGAACGGCTGACCCAGTTTTCTTTCAAGAGTATCGCGGCGGTATTGGCCCCTATCGACGCGCCGATTACGATTACGTCATCGTAATTATAGCTATCTGGATGTTTGGATTTGAAATCATTGAAGAACGAATTAATATCGGACGGCATCCTGGCAAATTCGGATTTATCCATACTTGAGTATGAAATTTCTTTATCGCCTACTTGGGTTGATTGTCCGTGTCCGCGCATATCAAACGCAAGAGTCGCGTAACCCAGTTCGTTTATCTTTGCGGTAAACGGAGCATAAGATTTATAAGTTTTCGACATCATCGGGAGCAGTAATGCCAATCCCGGTTTGGTTGTCTTGTTAGTAGTATCAACGATCGCCTCGGAAAGCCAGGCGTGCAGAATCAATCCGTCCGAAAGTTTTAATGTCATATGGTGATCTTCGGCGCCGGTAGCGGTGCTTTCGGAGACACCAACCGATTTCAAAAAGAAACCGGCAAAAAATAATACCACACCGATAACGATAAGTTTGCCCAAATCTTTAATCATAATTTGTCAAAAAAGCGATAAGTGACTGAACGTCAACAAAAAACTGCGAGTACCAAGTGGAAATTATAAAAATTTTCCGCCCTGCTCAGATAATATTGATTTCCTCCTCGACGGGGCCATTGATAAATCGATCCGGAGCCAGCCGACTGATATCAATCGAAGGTTCTTTTCCGCAGATGATTTCCGTGGCGACTAATCCGGCACCCGGGGCATGCATAAATCCGTGCCCGGAAAAACCGCCGATAGTGAAAAACCCCCCGACCTGATTATGGAATCCGATGATAGCATGATGGTCGGGAGTCGTCTCATACAATCCTGCCCAGCTATTGGCGACTTCGGCCGTCTCCATCTGTGGAATTCTATCGAGAGCTTTCATCAGGATGTTGTCGTTATAATCGGGGTCCTGCGACTCATCGAATCCCGGCTCGACATCTTTATCGGCCCAGCCCATCAAAAGTCCCTTGGATTCTTTGTGACAATATAAACCGGAAGAGACATCGACCACCATCGGCATTGTTGCCGGGATAAAATCAAGTTCGCCGGAAGTAACGATTTGCCGCCTGATAGGTTCAATCGGAATTTTTATTCCCGCCATATCGCCGATAAGTTTGGAATACGGACCGGCAGCATTGATAACGACGGCGACTCCAAAATTACCGTTAGATGTTTTCACCCCGCAAATTTTGTCGTTTTCGATTATTATTCCGGTGACGGGAGTTTCGGTTAGTATCTCAACGCCCAGCCGTTTGGAAGCTCGAAAATATCCCTGCAAAAATTCATGCGGATCGCCCAGGCCGTCGCGGCCGTGGAAAGTTGCTTTGATAATATCATCGGTCAGAACTGGCGGAGCTAATTTTTTTACGTCGTCGGCATCCAGTATTTCAATATTCAACCCCAGAGATCGCTGCAAATCAGCCGCCCGCAAGTATGGTTCAACCGTTGACTCTTCGGTTAATAGAAACATATATCCGACCTGGTCATATAACGTCGGTTCGTCGGTTATATGGTCGAAATTCTCAAATATCTCGATCGATTTCATTGAGATTTCTATATTGACTTTCGATGAAAATTGAGCTCGGATTCCGCCGGCGCATTTGGCGGTTGCTCCGGCGCCGATAAACATTTCCTTCTCAAGAACAAGAATATCACCGAAATTATTATTAGCAAGATTAAACGCGGTAGCTAATCCGGCTATTCCGGCTCCGATTATAATCGCGTCATAATTCTTTGTCATAGCTGTTTTCCAGACATATTCGTGAATATTTTCACGACAGCAATTTAATTTGATACCCTGCAAAGTCAAGGGAAATCAAGCCGATACCGTCAGTTGGAGGGTTTTGCGCGGATTTAATTTAAAAAATTATAACTTGCGTCGATATGATTTTTGTATAGATTGTTTGCGCCCGGGCGGAGCTAAATCATGTATAGAATATTTTCCGGAAAAATGAGACGGCGCCTAAAGCTGTCCGAAACTAATGTACTTATTATCCTGGCTCTCTTAGTCGGCGCCGGAACCGGCTATGGTGCTCTTTTATTTATTTCCCTGATTGAATTCGCTCGGGAATTATTCTTCGGATATTCGGCCGATGTCCTTTCGGGATTTCTTACCGCAGGCGAAGGCGGCTATAAATGGTGGATAATCGCCATACCCGCCGCGGGTGGATTATTGGCCGGGCCATTAATATATTATTTCGCCAAAGAAGCCAAAGGCCATGGCGTTCCCGAAGTCATGGACGCCGTCGCTCGAAAAGGCGGTATCATCAGGCCTCAGGTGGCCGCGATTAAGGCGCTGGCATCGGCGATATGTATCGGCTCAGGCGGTTCGGCCGGTCGCGAGGGTCCCATCATCCAGATAGGTTCGGCTATCGGCTCAACCATCGGACGAATATTCAAAATGTCGGGCAACCGCGTTAGAATTCTGGTAGGGTGCGGAGCGGCCGCGGGAATATCATCGGTTTTTAACGCGCCAATCGCGGGGATAATTTTCTCGCTTGAAGTCATCCTTGGTGATTTTGCCATCAAAACCTTTGCGCCGGTTTTGCTCTCGTCAGTATTGGCATCGGTTATTACTCGTTCGGCTCTGGGAAATCATCCCGCTTTTGAAGTCCCGGCTTATGAACTGGTTTCGGCCTGGGAAATGCCGATGTATGTCCTGCTTGGGGGATTGGCCGGAGTTGTCGCGGTAATTTTTACACGGATATTGGGCTGGTCGGAGACATTTTTCGATAATCTAAAAATACCGGAAATCAGTAAACCGGCTATTGGCGGACTTCTTTTGGGAATGGTCGGAATCTTTTATCCCCAGATATTCGCCGATGGTTACGATACAATTAATCTGGCCTTATACGGCCGGATGGCGTTCTGGTTGATGTTTATCCTGATTTTCCTCAAAATCCTGGGAACGTCATTGACTCTGGGGTCAGGTAACTCCGGCGGTATTTTCGCGCCGTCATTATTTATGGGAGCAATGCTGGGAGGGGCTTTTGGCAGCATGGTTCACTCTTATTTTCCCGATGTTACCGGTTCGTCGGGGGCCTACGCTTTAGTCGGTATGGCGGCTCTGGTGGGTGGAACGACTCACGCCCCGATTACGGCCATTCTCATTATCTTTGAAATGACCAGTGATTATCGTATTATCCTGCCTCTGATGGTGGCTGTGACTTTTTCAACCTTGGTCAGCCGACATCTCTATCAATATTCGATCTATACGATAAAGCTGGCGGCGCGGGGGGTGTTCCTCAAAGGCGGCAAAGATCTGATGATTTTAAGGTCACTGCAGGTTTATGAAGTCATGGATCGGAAATTCGAAACGGTGCTTCCGTCCACGCCTCTCAATAAAATAATTCACAAAATAGAATCGACTCGCGAGACATACTATATGGTCGTCGATAATGAAAATCATCTCCAGGGAATTATTTCCCTTCAGGATTTACGGAGCGTGTTGACCAGGAGCGGTCTGGATGATTTGATTATCGCCGAGGATATCGCCCATACCGATATCATTACCGTTACTCCGGATGACACCCTGGAACGGGTTCGCGAAAAAATCGGCATGCAGGATTTGCAGCTGGTGCCGGTTGTTGATTCGCCCGACAGCCGTCATATAATAGCGGTACTCAGGCGCGACGATATGATGACCGTTTATAATAAGCGCCTGATTGAATCATTCAATGAATAATTAGAATCTCAATCCGATATTTAGATACATGCGATAAGGATGATATTCGGCCTTGCCGTAACCAAATTCAAACGGTCCCAGGATGGTGTCCAGCGACAGCGCCATACCCCACCCTTTAAGAAAATCACGCATTTTAATATGCTCATATTCATCATACACATTGCCATAATCGAAATTAATAAATAAGTATAGGCGATAAGGCAGATGCAAGCGCCATCTTAGATTGGCGGCGAAAAATTTATCGCCGACTAACTGGTGAGTTCGATAACCTGAAAAATTATACATACCGCCGATGTAAAACTTTTCGATATCGGGAAGATCAGCCGTTGAAATTCCCAGAGATAGTTTGGGATTAAAGCACAGGTCTTTACCCCACGGCCAGTAAGCCTCAATGGAACTATACATTTTAGTATATTCGTCATATGTGCCGCTGAGCCATTTGCCCGAAAATTCAAGATTAAACTCCTGGCGATGGCCATAATCGGGATAGGGGAATTTGTTGTAGGTCTCCACGGTAGAACGAATCGCAAATACAGATAATACCTGATTATTCTCCACACCTGTCAACGTATGCTCGGTTCGAATATCTTCGAGTTTATATTCAAAGGTAAATGTTCCCAGACGTGAAATTTGCTGACCCGCCGATATTGATCCTCCCAGTCGGTCTTCAATACGGTAACCCTGAGGCGCTCCGTCAGGTTGGAACAATCGTCTCCTCAAACGGGAAAAGTAGCCCTTGGTTTGGGCCGTTAAAAGAGTCTTTGATAATCGGTCCGCTTTCAGGGATAAGAAGTATTTACTACGCCGGGAAGAAAACGTCACATGCGTCAAAGCCTGAATTCCGGCTCCAAAGATATTATCATCGAGTAGTTCCGAAAACATTTCCGATTGAAATTCATCATCCCAGTGAGCGCCAAAGCGCAGTTGAGTAAACGGCTTTTCTTTGACATTTATCGTTAGGTGGACACCTTTATCAGAAGGTCGTATATCGAGACTGACCCGTTCGAAAAATCCGGTGGCGTAAATATTTTCCAGTCCCCGTTCCGATTTGTGAGTATCAAACGGCTCGCCCGGACGCAACATATAATTGGCCTTGATTATCCAGCTTCGGGTTCTTTCATTCCCACGAATATCGACGTATTGAAGCAGGCCTTCGTCAATTTCCACCAGTATTTTTTTTGCTTCGTGATCGTAAATAAGATGCTTGATATAGGCCAGGTCATACCCGGATTCTCGATAAACGTCAATAATCAATGACGCGGCCGATTTAACCTCTTTCATCGAGAGTATTCTTAGATCGTGAGGGAAAAAGCTGTTTAAGAGAGTATCGGAAAATACTGAATTCCCGGAAAACACATAAGTGATGGCAGACGCGCTATGATTGGGTATTCCGTCGAATTTCACTATTGTCGAATCAGATTGTTTTTCCGGCCAAAAAACTATTTTGTGGAAATACATTTTCGGATCGAAATTTCCGTAATACTCATGATTATTGGAATTCGTCTTGTCGCTTCGATTAAACTGCCGGGAAATTAGGTCTAATAAGCTATCATCACGAGCGGATTCAATGTTTGACATTGGTATAATGGAATTATTCTTTTCATACCTGAGATATTGTTGGATTTCACTCAGAGCTTCTCTCCCGGCGCTGTATCCGATCGTTATCAGGCTATCATGGTAGCTCATATCATAATTTTCAATATCCGCCAGTGCGGGAGTGATGATCATATCGGCATGGCTCAATTGTTCCGATAATGATTCTTGCTGCATAATCGTCGTTACTTGATTGGCGACGTCTACCGGATTGATCACTTCATCGGCGGGCAACAAACGCGAGGCGGTATTAACGGCGATGACAAAATCGGCGCCCATCCGACGGCAGACATCGACCGGAATCGGCGTGACTAAACCGCCGTCCATTAATTTTTTATCTTCGAAATCTACGGCTGTAAAAGCCAGCGGAAAAGCTATCGATGCTCGCATCGCGTCGGCCATACTCCCGCTCCCGATAACAACTTCCTTTCCGGACCCGATATCAGTCGCGATTACCCGAAGAGGAATGCGCAGGTTATCAAAATTTCCGCCGCATATATAATTGGCACGAATTGTCAGATCGGTCAATAATGAAGTCAGTCTCTGTCCGGCCGCGAATCCTTGCGGGAAATATGGTTTGACACCTGTGAACCTGACTGAAAATAAGTAACGTTTCTTTTCCTCTCGTTGAGTGAAGAACATTGATTTGCGCTCTCGAGAATCTGAAAATAGCGTGGAAAAATCAAAGGACCGGGTAAAATTCTCGATTTCATTCGGAGAATACCCTAATGCATACAATCCACCGATAACGCTCCCAATAGAAGTCCCGGCGATATACGAAATCTTAATTCCCGCCTCTTCAAATGCCTTAAGGATACCAACCTGAGCGATTCCGCGCGTTCCGCCTCCAGAAAGAGCAAGCCCTATTTTTAAAGAATGGTTTTTGGGCAATTTGTCTTGATTATAAGATATAATTGTGTCCCGTACGATAATAACTGAATCGATATTTTCTTCCGGGCTTGCATCGATTATCGCGTTAGACGCATAGGCGCTTAACGACGATATCATCAAAGCGAAAAATAATATTAATCCGACCGTAGATTTCACTTGCTCCCCAAACCTAAAAATAATTCTTTTTGTTAAGTTGGCATTATTACCAGCAAAATTCAAGGATTATTTGCAATGAGATTATCTCATGCGGAAATAAAAAAGCTGACAGTGTTGAAAAGAAAAAAATATCGCCAAGCCGAAGGTTTGTTTTTGTGTGACGGAGTGAGGCTTCTGGAAGAAGCCGAGAAATCAAATTATCACCCCGAAAAAGTATATTACTCGGCCGCGCGCCTAAACGAACGAGGCCTGAAGTTGGTAAAATCATTTGAGCGAAATAAAATCGCGGTCCATGATATAAGCGTTAAAGATATTGAAAGAATTGTCAGTACCAAATCATCGCAGGGGATAGTTGGAGTATTTAAATCCCGAAAGTATAATCTGGAGCAACATTTGAATCGGGGGATGCGTAGATTACTTGTGTGTGATAATATAAATGATCCTGGTAATCTGGGGACGTTGATGAGATCGGCAGCGGCGTTTGGTTTGGCGCCGGTAATTACCAGCACAAAAACAGTCGAAATTAATAATCCCAAGACGATGCGGGCCAGTATGGGCGCATGTTTCAGTCAGCCGTTTATAGAAAAACTTGCCCCTGAGTTAATTGTGGAAAAGTTAAAAGAATCCGGTTACAAGTTGTTATTAGCTGATATTAATGGTGAAAACCTGAATAACCTAAAATCACTTCCTGGAAAGCTGGCTTTAATTATCGGTTCGGAAGCGGTCGGTGGGGACGACGTTTTTGAAAATAACGCTGATTATGCCGTTAGGATTCCCATGTCTAAAAATGTTGAATCACTAAATGCCGCTATGGCCGGAACGGCTTTAATGTTCTGGCTGAATAATTCGGAAAGGACGTCATCATGATTCGATCCATAATTTCCGTCGGTTTTATTTGTTTTATGCTGGGTTCAATAATCTCGGCCGAAAACCTGAAAAGGCAAAAGGGCGGCATCTTCTCCGGAGAATCCCAATTGATAACCGTCATCTTCCCCGGTGAGAAAAAGGTAATTATAAATTCGGCGAATTCATTGAGCGGTAATCTGTATCTCGGTGCTGGAGGAAAAAACTTCCGCATTAGTTACCAGAAAAAAATGAAGACCCCCAATGAAGCTGAAGCCGCCGCTTACGCCGATCTTATATCAGTTGAAATTGATAACCAAAAAACCGCCATAACTATCTGGCTAAGAGCCCCGGCCGACGCACCCTGGTCCGGGAGTAATAATTCCGCCAGTCTCGACGTGCGCATCGATGTTCCCGTCGGGTGTCAGATTGAGATTAATACAGCCTATTTTGATATTGAAGCCGTGGGGCCGTTTGAGGAATTCGTCGTTTCCGAATCGCTCAGTAAGGTTACCGTAAACAAGGTCAATGGATTGACAGACATAAATGTTTCCAACCGCCCGTTAGTTCTAAAGAATATCAGCGGCGATTTAAAAGCCAAAAATAAATATGAGAAAATAAAACTCGAGAATATTAAAACCGGTCAACAGACCGCGTTTATTCGAAATGAAAACGGAGAAATATCAATTGATTCATTTATCGGGAGTATAGATGTCGGAACCAGTTATGGCTTGATAAGCGGAAAAAGGATATCATTGGTCGGAAATCGCAATCGGGTGAAAAACGTTTCGGCGCCTATTGCTCTTGAATTGGATTCCCTTACCTCTGGGAGAATTCGCGTCAACAATCGGTATAGTAAAATAGTTTTGGGTATTGCCGGTAGGGTCGATGCATCCTTTATATGCAAATTCGGCTCCGATAGTTTTGTCAAAGCGGAAGGGTTTCTATTTGAACCAACCCTGGTGTACGATGAACGGCTTGAATTTGATGTCGGCGAAGCTGCAGCCGAAGCACGGTTGTCAATCAAGGGGGACGGCAACATAATAATTAACGGTCCGGATAGCGAACATCATGCGGGAGGAAATTGATGGAAAATATTCTGACTTACCAAGGACGGATATTATTAATCTTATTTTTCATATGTCTGTCAACCACCTCGGTTTGTATCGGTCAGGAAATTATCTTGCCGAGTGAATTGTTTTTCTACTCACCGGTGGCATCGACGTCAGGTCAAAATTCCATATGGTCAAATCCCGCCGCTTTGGGCAACCGGCAAATGGGAGCTATTTATTTATTCTCCCATCGGGAAGATCGCATCATAAGAGACTGGGGAGTGGCTTCAACCACGCGGGCTATGGGAGTTGCTTATAGATTTATCAAAGGCGGTCTTCTGCCGGATCACAAGGAATATATTTTGGCTTTTGGAGGCGGGCGGAGAACCTCGTTCGGATTTTCATATCGCTATATATCCGAAGGTGCCGAGCATTTAAGAAAACGTCATCTTTGGAATTTCGGTTTGCTCATACGACGCAGTAAAAATGTCAGTCTTGGAGCCCTCATTGAGAATATTAATCGGGGGAAAATAAACGGCGAGAAAAGTGATATGCGATTTGTGTATGGCATTGCTGCGCGCACCTATCGGGACCTTGTCACCGTTTCATTCGATGTTGATATGACAAGCCGTGAAAGTATCAGGCAAGCTGATTTTCGCACCGGCATCGAGTTCCGCCCTAAGCCGGGTTTATATATTTATGCCGATGTCGACAATCATTCACATTTTAGCGTCGGCTTTCGAATGAATCTTCGATCCAATTATGCCGGCCATTACAGCAGTTTCGACCGTGACGCGAAGAATATTCACGCGACTACATATATAGGCACCGTGCGCGGACAGCAGCCCTCGTTTATCAAATCTCAAAAAAAAACTCTGGTAGTAAACCTTGACGGAACCCTGCCGGAAAATCCCCAAATACCTTTTTTTGGGCGCCGGCCACTGAAGTTTATCGATTATGTGGACGCGATTTACACAGCGGCCGATGATGAAGAAATTGAGCGATTATTCTTAAACATTAAAAATCTCCGATGCGGATTGGGGAAAACCGAGGAATTATCAGACGCGGTCGATTACTTTCGTCAGTCGGGAAAATCTGTTTATTCATTTCTTCACACTCCGAATAATACCGGGTATTTACTCGCCTGCGCGGCCGACACGATAATTTTGCCGCCGGTATCACAACTGCGATTGCTGGGATTGCATGCCAATATCATGATGTATAAAGGCCTGATGGATAAACTCGGCATCGAAGCGGAATTCGAACGCATTGATGAGTACAAGACGTATCCCGAAGTGTATATGTTCGAAAAACCGAGCGAGCCATACCGTGAACAGGTGAATCGACTTCTCGATAATTTATTCGGCGAGATGATAACTGAAATCTCGGCCAATCGCGACCTGAGTTCGGATTCGGTAAAAATCCTGATAGACGCCGGGCCGCTGACATCCATCGAAGCGGTCGAATACGGTTTATGCGATGAACGCCTCTATCCGGATGAAGCCTTGAAAAGATACGCCGGGTCGAATCGTAAATTGCTCGCCGAAAGAATCTCGATTTATGACTATGTCACCCGCGACCGGGTTGATGATTATTGGGGACAACGTCCCCAAATAGGAATTATTATTGCCGAAGGAGACATCCTGCCCGGTAATGAAGGTAAAATCGGACAATATGAGATGCTCAAAGCCATTCGTCTTGCCGCCGGAAATGACGATATCAAGGGAGTAGTTCTACGTATCAATTCCCCCGGCGGAGACGCCCTGGCCTCCGATTTGATATGGCATGAAATTGAGAAGACGGCAAAGCGTAAGCCGATTGCAGTTTCGATGAGCAATGTGGCCGCTTCGGGAGGCTATTATATCGCCTCGGTAAACTCTGACATTTTTATCAACCGCAATACCGTTACCGGATCAATCGGTGTCTTTGGAGGAAAAATCAATATTGCCGGTTTATACGAAAAACTTGATTTATATTCGGAATCAATCACACGGGGCAAAAACGCCGGAATGTTCTCTTTGTCAAAACCGTTCACTCCGGAACAACGATTGACGATGAAAGAGCACCTGCGGGCTTTGTATGATAATTTTCTCGATAAAGTATCGGTTGCCCGTGGGATTTCGACCGATTCGGTAAATACTCTGGGACGAGGGCAAACCTGGACCGGCCGGGAAGCCGTAAAGAACGGACTTGCCGACAATCTGGGGGGAATCGACGCGGCCATAACCGAAGTATGTAAAAAAGCCGTGTTAAACCGTGATGATGTCGAACTGGTTTATCTGCCGCAGAAGCGTTATTTCTTTAAGAATCCGTTTTATTTATCGGGATTTGTTTCCCGATTATATGATATGTTCGCAGGCGACTCAATCGTTCAGGAAATTTTCCAAAACCCTTACGGTTCTCACGTATATTATCGTATGCCTTACGATCTGGAAATTGAATAGTCGAAAATCAAAAAAACATTTAATAGATTCTTGTGTTACGAATTAGACAAGTATGAATTTTGTCTAATAAACCACGCAATGGAGGAATTTATGAAAAAACGATTTCCGGCTTTCAGGATGATAATTTGCCAATAAAAGCGCTTTTTCAACCAATAAATGACCAAATAATAAAGATGGCCCGCCATCTTCTTGATGTTCATCGCAATCGCCGTCATCAAACATTGTTCGGTGACATTAGTCAACCCACGATACCGAGTTATTCACATTTTCTTTTTTGGAAATTCCCTGTAATCTCTTGTTTTTGTTTGAGTTACAGCGAATTGGGTTCGTTTTGTCCTTTTTCAGGCGAAAGCCTGTTTTCAGCTGTCGCGCGGTGTATCCACATCATGTTAATAGTATTTGGTGCCGTGCAGGTGTCCACACCTGCGCGGTAAAAATGGGTTTGTTTCCTCAGATTAACGTTTTTGGTCATATCAAATCGATGGTGATTCCGACAGGCGGATGCCTGTTTTTTGGCTGTTGGGGATGTTATCCCTTTTCGGCTGTCGCGTAGCTTAGCTAAACTTTTTACAGAAAATTTTGTCATTTATCTTATTCTTCCTTAATGTTCTTTTGTCATTCCAATAGTTATCCTCACCGAAAGAGGGAAGTCCGTAATTAAGGGCAATTTGGGTAAAAATTGGGTGGTTTCCGGACAGGCGGGTATGTCTGTCCGGAATGTGAATTAATTCTGTCGGGACTATGTCAGTCGCCCCTTATACAGCCACCGAAACTATTGAAGGCGTTTGATATGTCCCCATCGGTTTCGGCCCTCATCAAGCCTGTTTTAAGCTTATCCAAGCATATTTTCATCTGAATAGAATGCTCTGTAATAACAACATTCTGACCGGTCAATGAACTACGATAATAATCCAATTCGGTGTGTTCGATTGCTTCGGTGCGCTGTACAATAATTGCTTCCTGCATTTTATACGCCAGGGCAACGAGAGGATATTGCTTTTCAACTTCCTGCATTTGTTTTGTAAATTCCGCCTGCCGGCTCATAAGAAGCTTTTGAAGTTCCAAATTTCCCGATGCTTTAGTCGCCTCTTCTTCCCCTTCGCCGCTGAAGGCGATAACGCCAAAAAGCAGGCAGACTGCAACCAGTAATGAGATTTTGGTAATTCTGGAAATCATGGGTTACTCCCCAAATTAAGGTTGATTATGAAATATAATACGAGAATAATTCTTGTTGATTTGATATTATATTGATATATTAATATTTTTGGACATAGATCGGAGCATTTTGTCGGGCGAAAGTGCAAACTCCCAAAATCCATAGCAAAATGTGGCGTATCAGGGAGGGAACCCGTCACACTTAATAATATAAAAAACTATTGTTGACATAGTTCCTTATGGTATAGATATTAATATATAGAGGAGGAATTATGGAAAAACAATTGGATATTGTTATTAATCGTCTTGATAGGATAAGTAAATTGCTAACGTTAAATGTATTAGGCGATAAAACGCAAAATGTTAAAATTATGAGTCTTCACAGATGTGGTTTTGAGAATAATGAGATTTCTGATATTTTGGGTATTAAGCCAAATATCATTAGGGCGACTATTTCAAGGGAATTAAAAAAAAGTAAAGGAGATTAACAAAATGAATGAAGATGAAATATCAAAGAAATTATCAGTCATAATAAATCTCTTGGCAATACAAGCCACGAACGGATTAGAGAAAGAAAAGTCTGTATCAATGTTGAAATATAGCGGTATGGGTAATAAAGAAATCGGTGATGTTATGGGCATATCCGGATCTGCTGTTGCCGCTCATTTATCCAATCTTAAAAAGAAAAGTAAGAAGCGTAAATAATCATTCATTAGGAGGCGTGATGGAAAAAGTACTCAAGGAGATGTTGGAAGAATTAAAGAATATTAAGGCTATTTTGGCGATAACTGCTACCGAAAAATATGAGACAAAAAATGATAAGATTATTCATTTGGCCAAATTTGGTTTGAATCCTGCCGAAATATCAGAGCTAATTGGTACTACCCCCGGAACAGTTTCGGTTCAATTGAGTAAGGCAAAAAAAAAGGGAAAAAAGAAATCTAAATAAGGATAACATTAATGATAAATCGCGAATTAAAGTCAAAGTTAATTAAAGGACTTGACGTATCAGGGGCTGCTATATCAAAAAAGGCATCGGCGATAAGGGATAAGTTATTGATGCCAACCGACGTATCTTATTATATACTTGCGCATTCAATAGGTATTAAAATCAAAAAATATCTAAACGATGAGAAATTTCAAGAAACTATGAAGTATCAAAATAAATGGGCAACAATGAATGGAAATATGGCAAAAACAGGAAAGAAATTAGCCAAAAAATCAAATAAAAGAAACTCAGTAAAGGAACATATAATAAAGATTGATTCTTCAATAATTTCAAAGGAGCCGCTGCTTTCAGCCACTCAAATATCAGAATCTGCCAAAATGTTAACGACTTTTGCCACACTATATTTATTGGAAAATTCTATCCGGAAATTTCTAGAGATAGCACTTGAAAAGAAATATGGGTATGATTGGTGGAATAAGTTGCCAAAACTGGATGATTTAAAAAGGAATGTAGAAGACAGGAAAAAGAATGAAGATAAAAATCCTTGGCATCAAAAAAGGGCAAAAAGCGAAATTGGTTATCTGGATTTGAAAGAGCTTAATAAATTGGTGAAAAAAGTTGATGATAAGTTGGTTAAGGACGGAATATTGCCCAAGCGAGGTTGGCTAGAAAACATGATTGAGGAAGTTTATCATTCAAGATGCGTAATATGTCATATGAATCCTCTGAATTCAGAAAATATCAAGCTTGTGGATGTCCAGTATACAAAGTGGTGCCGTCAAATAAATGCTAAGAAGAAATTATTGTGAAATAACTTGTTTTAGAGTTTGTATGGTGTATATTAATTATTGTCCAAAATAACATCCAACACATCCACCGTTGCATTCTTACCTTTTTCGCCGAGTTCGAGGGGTGGGCCGGTGCAGGAAGGACAGCCTCCGGCGCAGCCGCAACTCAATATATGCTGTTTGACTCTCGTATAGTATGCTATAACAGACACTTAAGTCAAGCGAGAAATGTCTTGTTTTTTTTTGTTTCTGTGTATAATTTATAAGGCTTGGAAAGATCAATATAAAACTGCCGCTAAAATTGTGGTAATTGTTATCCGACACATATAATATAGTGGTGACTCGGAGGAATTTGTGGCAACGCCAAATAAACAAGTGATTTTCAGAGGTTACACCAAAAAAGAAGGCAATTATTGGGTGGCTATTTGTATCGACCTGAATATAGTAGCCCAGGGATCATCCCCAAAAGCCGCAAGAGAAGAATGCAGCATTTTAATAGGCGAATATCTTAAATATATTGCCGCCAAACATCACGATGAGTTGTCAAATTATATACCCCGCCTGGCACCGAAGGAATTTATCGAGGAATATCACTCCATTATAATGAAAAAAATCTCACATCCATCGTCAAAATTACGAAGTAAAGAATTAATGAATTTTAATTTTGGTGAATCCGGATTACAGGAGTGTGTTATATAATTGGGAAACAAACCGACAATAACATTACGTCAAGTAAGAAAAAAACTCCGCAAATTAGGATTCTGTCAAATTAGATCAAGCAAACATGAAATTTGGGAAAATGATTCCGGGAGAATTGTAATCCTTTCCCATAGTTCACAAGATGTTGGTCCTATACTATTAAAATCGATTTGTTCACAGGCGGGGATTTCGGTTGACTTATTCTTAAGTTTATAACTGCCTGTTAGAAGTGCGGACTATTATTTTGCTTTTTTAGTTCATTCATCCAGAATAACATCCAACACATCAACTGTAGCATTCTTACCTTTTTCGCCAAGCTCTAACGGCGGGCCGGTGCAGGAAGGGCAGCCTCCGGCGCAACCGCAGTTTATAATGTGCTGTTTGCAGGCACGAAAGATGTCGGGAACCATGTTGTATAATTTTTCAGCGAATCCGACTCCGGCGGGGATATTATCATAAACATATAACGTCGGACAACCGGTGAAAGTATCCTTCACGCGCGACAATGACCGGATATCGCGCGGGTCGCACATGAGCCACAACGGAGCGATTTTCTGCAGGACATTGGCGACGCCCCGCAGGCCTCCGCCCAAATTCGATTCGGTCAGGTTAGCCGAAATGGCGAGGTCGTTGGGGAACTGATACCAGAATGAAGTCGTGTGCATCTCCTGCTCGGGAAGCGCGACCGGCCCGGAACCGACATTTTCGTGAGTGTGGAATTTAACTTTTTTGAAGAGCACGATAACGCGCGTCAACGATACATCGCCGTGACCGATGGTACCGGGGGAGATGTATTTTTTCTCATCAACTTCGAGGATTTTGAGTTCCGCCTTCTCTTCGGCATCGGTGTAATAATCAACATCGGCTTCCTCGACGTAAGCGCGCCGTCCGTCCCAGTCGAGTTTTTTAACCTGATAGGTTTCGGCGCCGTGAATATAAATCGCCTCGGGATGCAGAAATTCCGGCGCGGAAAAATAATCGATCTCACCGATAACTCTATCACTATCAGAAGTATTCAAAATTACGAAATTTTCGGGCGAAGCCGAACGCAGGGAAACTTCATTGGCGGGATATATATCGGATGACCAGTAGTACTTGTCGCCCGCCGAACGAACGACTCGTTTGGTTTCGAGATATTCCATGATATCATCGACCGGTTCGGGCCCGATTTTTTCACCCATCCAGACAGGCAATTCAAAGGCGGCGCATTTGATGTGGCTGGAATGAATTATCAGGTTATCGGGATCGACGATGCCTTCTTCGGGGGTGCGTTTGAAGAAATATTCCGGGTGCGACATGAGAAACTGCGGCAAGGCCGATGAGGTCGCGACCATGATCGCCGCCGATACCCCGGCTTTGCGTCCGGCCCGTCCGGCCTGCTGCCAGACTGACGCGATGGAGCCGGGAAAACCGCACATGATAGAAACATCAAGTGAGCCGATATCGATGCCGAGTTCAAGGGCATTGGTCGAAACAATTCCTGTAATCTCGCCGGATCGGACGCCCTGCTCGATCTTGCGCCGTTCATTAGGCAGGTAACCGCCGCGGTATCCGGCGATTTTTATTCCTCGTCCGAATTCATGTTTGAATTTTTCTTTAAGATAGCGCAGGATGATTTCGACCTGCATGCGGTAACGGCCGAAGACGATAGTCTGAATTTTCTCCCGGATGAATCTCGACGCCAGCCGTTCGGTTTCGTTTACCGCCGAACGGCGGATGCCCAACTCGGCATTAACGACCGGCGGATTATACAGGATGAAATGTTTTTCTCCGGCGGGAGCTCCGTTTTTGTCAATTTTGACGACCGGCTGTTCAATTAGTTTCGAGGCCAATTCGTCGGGATTGGCAATCGTTGCCGAGCAGCAGATGAATTGCGGATGGCTGTCATAGAAATTGCAAATTCGTTTCAGTCTTCTCATAAGATTCGCCAGATGCGAACCAAAAATTCCCCGATACTGGTGTACCTCGTCGATAACTATGTATTTGAGATTCTCAAAAAGTTTTATCCATTTGGTGTGATGCGGGAGGATTCCGGCGTGGAGCATATCAGGATTGGTAATGACGATATTGCCCGCCGACCGGACGGCGCGGCGAGCTTCCTGCGGGGTGTCGCCGTCGAAGGTATAGGTTTTTATATCGACTTTAAGGTCGGTTACGAGTCCATGCAGTTCGTCAAGCTGGTCGGCTCCGAGAGCTTTGGTCGGGAAGAGGTAGAGAGCGCGAGTTTCCGGTTCGAGCATGACGCGATTTATCACGGGGATATTATAACAAAGAGTTTTGCCCGACGCGGTCGGGGTCACGACGACGACGTTTTTGCCTTCATTGATTTGTTCGATAGCCTCAAGTTGATGCGAATATAATGAATCGATGCCGCGGGTTTTGAGGCAGTTGATTAGTTTTTCGTTAATGAAATTCGGGAAAGGTTTGGTTATGGCGGGTCTTGATGAAATCGTTTCCCAGTGAGCGATGCCGTTGACCGTTTCAGGATCGGTCCGGAATGACTCGAGAATCCGGGGCAGATTCATGTGGTGCGTACCTGTTGCAGGTTCCTGACGCAGATATCGCACAGTTTATCCGATTTGTTGTCGATGTCGAGCATTTCCGTGGAATCATAATGAACACAACTGGGATTGGAACAGGCAGGGATGGAATAAATATGCGCCATCTGGTGAATTGTTTCTTTATATAGGCGAGGATAAATCTGTTTTTCGTCATCGGGGAGGCCGTAGAATTCCTGGCGGAAATGAAAGAGCGAGACAACTCCGGTAGAACTCAAATTATCGGCATAGCCGAGAACAAAATGGCGATTGGGCAAATATATGTCCTCTTCGCAAATTCCGACTATCGTTTCACGCGCGTTGGCTTTGATCCGTTCCAGTTTGGATAAAATAATCCGGGCGTAATATTGATTGCGGGTTTCATTGAATGCTTCCTGCGGCATCCGCATGCCTTTGAGAATGTCAACGCCGCGATTGAAAACGCCTCCGATAGAACCGGCCAGGCGATTGACCAGAGTTAAGTCAACATCACCGAGGGGAACGATTACGATTTTAGCCCGCAATAGACTCATAATTAATCCGCATAAAAGAATTGGCTGGTGGAGCCGTCAGGTGAAACTTTCATTTCAATTCTGCTCGCGCATTTGGGGCACCAGCCGACAAACGCCTTTCCTTTCTTATTCAAATAGATGCGGGAATAGACCCGACAACACTTGAAAAATATCCCGACTGAAGGCCGCATTCTGTTCTTTTTGCCTTCTTCCGCCATACCGTTTGATAATATAAAATTTGGAGTCAGTCAATCCAAGAGTTTTGGCGGCCTAATTGAAATTTAATTTATCGCTGAGTCGGAAGAAGACAATCACAAATTTATGTCGAAATTTGGTTCATAATTTCTACCGATGAGGAGCAGCCAATGCGAGAGGCTCCGGCTATTATCATTTCTCTTGCGGTTTCAGCCGATTTAATTCCCCCGGCCGCCTTGATGTGAATCTGATCCCGGCAAATTTCCTTGAGTTTACGAATATGCTCAACCGGGGTAGGACCGGCAAAACCGGTCGCGCTCTTGATAAAATCCGCTCCGGAATTGATTACCGCCCGGCAGGCGTCAAGCCATATGTCGGCATTCAGAATAGGGGTTTCGATGATCACTTTCAAAATAGTCGAGTTGGCAAGCGACTTTCGTATTTCGGTCAATTCGTTTTCAACCGCCGTAAAATCTCCACTTTTGAACCAACCCAGATTAGCGACGACGTCGATTTCATCAGCACCGTCCAGTTCAGCCCGCAACGCTTCGACCTTTTTTATATGAGTCGTATTGGTTCCCAGGGGAAAGCCGGAAACGGCGCCGATTTTCACATTTGAATTTTTAATTTCTTCAACGGCAACGGAAACCCGGACAGGATTAACAACAACTGAATAGAAATTAAATTTTACCGCTTCATGGCACAGATTTCTGATATCATTTTCGGTTGCATCCGACTTCAGTAGAGTATGGTCAAAAAATCGGGCCAGATCGATCATTGTATTTCTCCTAAAAAAGATTTTCCGGGAAAAGGATAATCAATTTTAAATATATCCGCGATTGTTTTCCCGGTATCGGCAAAAGATTCCCTGATGCCGAGATTTATTCCTTTCGGCATACCCGGCCGGTAAACCAAAAGAGGAACGTATTCACGGCTGTGATCGGTTGAAGGCGTGGTCGGGTCGCATCCGTGATCGGCGGTGATAATTAAAAGATCGCGGTCCTTTAATTTACCGATAAGATTCTCGAGTTGGGCATCAAATATCTCTAATCCGTTTGCGAATGATTTATAATCATTACGATGTCCCCAGAGCATGTCAAAATCAACCAGGTTTGTCATAATCAGGCCGGATGAATAAGAATCAAGGGCGGCAATCGTTTTATCCATACAGTCGTCATTGCCACTGGCGGTGATCTTTTCCGATATGCCCAGTCCGGCCATAATTTCATAAATTTTGCCGATGGCGATAACCGGAATATTCGCCTCGACTAATTTCTGATTGACAAAGGGGGAGGCGGGGAGGGCGGAAAAATCTTTTCGCCGAGGCGTTCTCACAAAGCCATCCGGCCGCCCCTCAAATGGTCGGGCAATAACGCGCCCAACATTATGTTCGCCGGTAAGTAAATTTCTCGCGATCCCGCATATTCTATATAGCTCATCAGGAGGCACGATTGATTCATGGGCGGCAATTTGGAAAACTGAATCTGCGGATGTATAGACTATAAGGGCTTGCGTGTCCAAATGTGTTTGCCCCAATCGCACGATTATTTCCGTTCCCGATGCCGGTTCATTGCCAACTACTTTGTAGCCGCTTTGTTCGGAGAATTTCTTAATCAGAGATTCGGGGAATCCGTCGGGATAGGTCGGAAACGGCTTTTCAAGAATGACTCCAAAATGTTCCCAGTGACCGGAGGTGGAATCTTTGCCCGCGGACTTTTCGGCCATTTTTCCAAACGAGGCCCGTGAATCGTTAACCGTATCTAACCCCTGAATCGTATCGATATTTCCCAAGCCGAACGATTCGAGAATAGGCAGGTTGAGTCCGCCTACGGTTGCAGCCGTATTCTGGAGAGTGGCGGAGCCTTCGTCGCCATACTTGTCGGCGTCGGGCAATTCACCGATACCGCAGGCGTCGAGAACCATGAATATGACTCGGAATATATCGTTCATTTGACGAATTTAAGATAGAAAAAAACAGATGTAAAGTATATTAATTGCTTTCAATGTTGGAGAAAACTAAGCTCCGATTTCCATCAAATTCTAGTTTAAAAAACATATCAACTATTTTTTGTTCATTTTTAGGAATATCGATCCTGTTTCCATTATCATCTATATAAAACTCCATCACATCTCGTTTTTTACGATGCGAGACAACATGCGATGAGAGATCAATTTGAACAGGCCATCCGTGTTCCAAAGAAAAATACAACAGGCCTTTAACGGTGCGCCATTCTTCTCGTTGAGTTAAAGTAGAATCAGCTGGATCAGGAAATAAGGCCGCGGCGATTTGGGCTTTTATTTCTATCAATGCGCAATCGTATCCGTTTTTCCCGGTGAAACCCTTAAAAAGATAATCCACTTTGGTTAAAGAGGTGTCTCCGTTCAGCATGATGGATGGTATGATTCTGCCCCATTTGTGCCCTGGGGAAATCGGCTCGACCGGAAAACTGACATAGACGGGACTCATAATTGTCATATAGAAATGTACTTGGTCTTCCGTTAAACTGTCATCCGGGTTATTGAGATTCAGAATAGAATCTCTATCTGAAAGATGTATAAAATAGGTTAATTCTTCAGTTGTGTCACGGGAACCATTGCCTGAATCAAGTTCAGATTTACTTTGAGATTTCCAGATATAGTAAATTCCCACCAGATAGGTGTGATCATAAAGGCGTTCTTTTATTGTTAATTTAGTATTTGTGATTGATGACCAGTCAATTTTGCTAAGCCATTTGTTATTTCTAAAAACATTGCCGTTTTCATTCGCAGTTGTAGTAATATTAATTGATTTACCAATTGGCATGTTTTTTCGAAACAAATACTTTTCCCGCTCCGTTGAACATGATTGGATTAAAAACGCGGATATAAAAACAATAAGCACCACAGCTTTTGGTGAAAAATGGTTAGAAGGGTTTGTCATTTTTTTCTCCAGAATCACCAACGAATGCCAAATACTAAATAGTCCTATTTATTCTTAATTTTCTCGGTTGTTTCATTTGAAAAATCTATGGGATTGCTTACGCCAGGGGGAATATTTCCTGTCCATCCGGCGATATTTTTCCCGTCCGCTCTAATTTCTATGGCCCGATTACCAGCTTGCGATACGTGCATGCGCGATTTAAATTCGGTGGCGAACAGTGAAACAAAAAGAAGCGTTATCACCGCCGCGACTCGAATAAGCAGTTTGTAAATATGCTGGCGAGTTAAACTCTGCCGATGAACGGTTGTTTCCGGTTCAGGCACCGGGTGAAGATGCTCCGTTCTATTTAATATAGTATCGGATAAAGCCGTGAAATAATCCTCACCGGGATCGGGCGTTTCGATCCGGCCCATTATTGATTTGAGCCGCTGGTACTGCTCCAATTCCCTCGCGCATGAGGGACAGCGAGAGAAATGATCCAAAACCTCCTGATGTTTTTCCGGAGTTAATTCTCCGTCAAGAAAATCTCCGATTAAATAAGAAATGTGGCGGTTTGACATTTTATATCTCCAATTCAATCACATCGATAAAAACTTAGAAAGTTTTTGTTTCAGTTTGTTACGCGCAATATGCAAATTTGACCTCACCGTAGCTTCCGGACATTCGAGAATCCGGGCAATTTCTTCCTTCGACCGGCCCTCTATATCATGCAAAACCAGAGTTACCTTTTGTCTTGGAGGAAGCTCCTCCGCTGCTTTAATAATCGCGTCCAATAGCTGCTTATTTTCAAGGGTCTTTTCCGGGTCGGTTACCCTTAAGGAAAGGGAAACTTGAATATTCCCCGGAAGTTCACCTTCATCCCCCATCGCCACCACCCTGCCTTTTCTTTTGCGCAACAAATCAATTGCATAATTTGTGGCGATCCGGAATAAAAACGAATCAAACCTAACCGGAGATTTCAATTGACTAATCCGGCTATAGACCCGGACGAAAGTTTCCTGGGCAACTTCATCGGCGTCAGAGTGATTCATTAGTATCTTGTAGGCCAAGGCATAAACCCTACTGTGAAACGCCTTGACCAACTCGGCAAACGCCTGCCTGTCACCCTCTCGGAAAAGCAACACCAGACGGGTTGTCTCATCTGTCATCCCGCTGATATCTCTTTCGTCTAAAAGCTTGACGATTTTGACGGTCTTTTGTGCAATCAAAAATTAATTCAATTGACATTAACTTACCGTTAGGTTATGATTCTATCGGTCGTTTGTCAATTTATTTTTATGCAACAAGTTGGGAAAATAAATGGCCGATTTGGAACATATTTCAAATAAAAGAAAATACCGTTTATTGTTTGTTACGGCGTTGTCTGCCTTTATAGGCACTCTGGACGCTTCCATCGTCAATATCAGTCTCCCGACTTTGTCCCGAAGTTTCGGTATATCAATCGATTATGTAGCTTGGGTAGTTTTAGCCTATTCTTTGACAATTGCTTCGACACTCCTATTTGTAGGCCGAATTGCCGTTAAAAAAGGATTTCGATATACCTATTTGACTGGTTTTGGTCTGTTTACTATTGGATCCTGTCTCTGTGGTATGTCCGTAACTATATGGCAATTAATAGCTTTTCGAATTATTCATGGCGTAGGCGCTTCGTTTATGATGGCCGCCGGCCCGGCCCTGATAACGCGAGCCTTTCCGGTTGAAGAACGGGGAAAAAGTATGGGGATTCTGGCCACTGTGGTGGGAATTGGTTTGATGTCGGGGCCTCCGGTTGGAGGGTTGATTGTTTCAACCCTGGGCTGGAAATGGATATTTTTCATCAATATCCCCATCGGCATTTTCGGATATATCTATTCAATGAGTACTTTGCGGGGTATGAAGCCCGATGATCCCGATACAAAGCTTGATATTCCGGGAGGATTGCTTCAGGCGGCTGCCATTATCCTGATCCTTTTAACGCTCAATCGTCTTAATGACCCGATCTGGACGTCGAATACCCTTATTTTGATGGTTTCCCTTGGGATATTTTCATTCGCGTTATTTATAATTCGCGAGACCCGGGTTGATTCTCCTCTGGTTGGTCTGGGCATATTTCGGTACAGGCAATTTTCACTGGCCATAACTTCGATGATGGTATCGTTTATCTGTATCGCCGCCTGGATGATCTTGATTCCGTTTTATCTCGAGGATATTCTGCGATATTCTCCGCGTCAAGTCGGGATGGTTTTAGTTACGGTACCATTGGTTACGGTCTTTGTCGCGCCTCTGGCCGGCAGAATATCCGACAAAATCGGGTATCGATTATTGACGACTTTGGGACTTTGCATCTCTACTGTTGGTATTTTTTTGATTTCGACATTAGATCAAAACTCCACTCGATTTGAGATTATCATTCGTCTGATTGTCATTGGGATTGGCGGGGGGATGTTTCAGGCGCCCAATTCATCGGCGATGATGTCGGCTATTCCAAAGAGAATTTCGGCCATCGCCTCCAGTCTGCTGGCTGTTGCCCGGACGCTGGGATTGGCTCTTGGGGTAGCAATATCCACGGCGATATTTACTTACCGGGTCCAAAATCAATCCGAGATTCTGGATAAGGCGACCGCCTACGAGAAGTCATTTACCTGGGTGGTAATGCTTTTCGCGATTGTATCAATTTTGGCGATTATAATATCGGCATTTAGAAAAAACAGAATCGACCAACGGAACCTAGAATTGGACCATTAAGATTATTTTATCCTGCCGTCTAACTTATTTCTTGACAGAGCCGAAATGAGGTATATATTGGCAATCTTACCCGTGTGGGGCCGTAGTTCAGTTGGGAGAACGCATGACTGGCAGTCATGAGGTCAGGGGTTCGAACCCCCTCGGCTCCACCAAAAATTTATATTTCAATAACTTACAAGATTTCAAATCAAAGCCAAACATCAAAAAGGGCACATGATTTTTTAGTGCCTTTTGCTCGTCAAGAGACCTCCGAAAGGAGAGAATCTTGGCAAATCTCAATAGAATCAAGAAAATTGAAAAAATCTTCAAAGTTTTGAATTTGAAAGTACTTCGATTCCTTCGAATTTGATTGCACGTTGAGAAATCTATCTCAAGTCACAATTGAAGGGTATATTGAGAGGCTTAACGCCCTATTTCAATATTTAATTGAGCAAAAGATAGTATTAAAGATGCCACGAATCTTCAAAGATTTTTTAATGAAAACATTGGGCGGAGACGGACTGATCTTTACCGCACTCTAAAATCGGTTGCTTTATCCATCAGTCTTATTATATTGGGTGTGCATTCTTGGAAGGTCATTTATAGAAAATTCAATCTTTATCGTCGGGGGCTGCTATGCGACAATTATCTTTATTCTTGGAATCCCTTTATACAGTCATTCGGTTTTTAAAGATATAAATATCTAACCCAGGAAGGGAGAAATCAGTCATGTGTAATTCCAAATCAAATGCATTAATTGCGATGTCAGGCTTTATAGTTTTAGCCTGTGTACTGCTCGCAGGCAGTCTTTATGCCGAGCCGATGACTAAAGTTGCAGGCAAGATGACCATGGAAATTGTCAAGGCGGATACACTTGCCGTTGCCGATACCGAGGGTCATCACATGTTCCTGCAAGTATATGAGGGTACCAACGCCAAGACGGGAGATAATGAGTTTATGGCTGGCGCCACGTTACGCAACACGTCGTTTTCTGACATCGTTCAAGGAAATGGATTTCATCAAGGGTATGTTGAATTCACTAAAGATGATGGTACAACAATTGCCAAATGGAAAGGCAAAATCACCACCACTCTTGCGGCAGACGGCACAAAAGTCACGAGTTTTGAGGGTAGTTTTTCATACATTAGCGGGACCGGCAAGTTCGAAAATATTCAGGGAAGTGGTACTTACACGGGCCAATTTACTTCGAATACGACCCTTACGGCCGACTGGGAGGGTGAGATTACACTTGGGGAGTAGAAATTATAATTTATTAGACAATATGGGTGGCCTATCATTTATGATTGACCATGCATGGCGATTCTTTTAACTCCCGACTTGGCTTCTCATTTCCGCCATCATACTCTTTTATGGAACCGGTGAGGTGTGTCCGTAAATCAGCGCGACCATTAAGAACAAAAGGGCCGACTAACATCGGCCTTTTTCTCACACAAATAAAGCCTCTATTTGTTCTTTGAGATAACACCCGACAAATCGATATTCGTGACCGATATCACATCCAAAGCAATCTCGTAAGTTGTTGTGTTATGTAGCCGTAGTTCGGTTAGGAGAACGCATGACTGGCAGTCATGAGGTCAGGGGTTCGAACTCCCTTGGCTCCACCAGATAAACCATTTCTCATTAATTTCGTTATTAGCGAATTCCCATCAAATTTGCATAAATTGCGAGTGAATACTTGACAAGCCGGACATAATAGTATTTATTAATATATATCTTTTTTATCTGAACTTAGAATAATCAGACCGATTTTCGCTACACACCAAGGGTATATTTACTAATATTTTGCCAGGAGGAATGCCATGAAATTCACACGTCTTTTTATTACGGTTATCATCTTATCAATAACAGCAGCTATCACATTTGCCGGGGTTCCGCCTTATATCAATTATCAAGGGCGACTGACTAATAGTGAAGGATTTCCCGTAAACGATAGTACTTATACTTTTAGATTTCAAATCTACGATGCAGAATCAGGTGGAGATGAACTTTGGACTTCAGCACCGGAGATTGATGCAATTGCAGTCACAAATGGCTTGTATAATTACATTTTGGGTTCATCGAATCCCCTTCCGGATTCATTGGCCAAGTATGAGTCATTATGGTTGAATATAACCATAGACGATATCGGTGAAATAGGACAGCGGATACACTTAACAAGCGTATCCTATGCTTTTAAGGCGTTGTACGCTGATGCTGCAGGTACAATCGCGGATAATGTCGTGGATAGTAATACGATTCTTAATAGTTCCATTAGTCTGAATGATATTGACAGTACGGGAGCTGGGGCTAATCAAATCATTAAACGGAATCCCGCAAACACCGCTTGGATTTTCGCTAACGATTCAATCTCATCGAATGGCCTCGGTGGCTGGAACTGGTCGGACAGCGCTGGACATGGTCCTGATTCAGTTATTTATGCGGATAGTGCTTCACAAGCGGACTATGCTGACTCAGCCGGGACAGTAAACGCGGGGGATATAAGAAGTGGGATGTTGAGTAATAGTCGCTTATCAAGCAACGTGAGTAAATTGGGCCAGACTATTGAAAGCGGCGAAATTACCGATGAACCGGGCATCGCAAGATACTATAATGACACTACTAACTACACCGTGCCATTTGCATGGACAACGGTTGGGCAGCAATCAATCAATTGCCCAACCCCTGGCTATATTCTGGCAATAGGCTCTGCAACAATAACCATTGAGCACGAGAATGGCACAGGGCGCCATCCATTAATGGGATTCTCCCATGCTCCAAATCAAGATGTCTACCGGCCACGGTCTCAATTTATGTTACCTGAGAATTATCCTACTGGTATGGTCAGGATTCAAATGCATAATATCACTTTTATTCCTTGTTCAGTAAGTGATACTTATACTTATTATTTGAATTGCGTTGAAAGCTCGTCTGGGGCAGAGATTGAAGTAAGTAATGTGCAGGTTATATTGCTATTCTTCCCAACTGCCTATGGAACAGTTTCTAAGTAAGTGGGGGAAATGCAAATAAGAGGTAGCGGTTATGAAAAATAAAGCAATGTGCCATATCGCCATATTTGCCATACTACTTTTCAGTACAGGCGGTCTGGCCGATGAAAAAGCTGATGAAGGAATAAACTGGCAGGCCATATCCTCAGGCGGTCATATGAATACTTCAATTGACACATTTTTAATCAGCGGAACTGTGGGACAAACCGCTATTGGAACAAGCTTATTTGCTGAGAATGGATTAAGTCACGGGTTTTGGCAACGAGTTTTAATCCGCGGCAATACAGAACCGGGGCCAAACGTTGAAGTACCCATAACGGATAGTCTTATAATTACTTTCGATAGTGTCATTTCACCGGGAATTACAAGCGTCATTATAAGCAATCCGGGTGAATTGACTCCACCAGAAGGGTTCAAGCTAGTCCCAAGCTCTCCCCCTATATATTATGAAATTACAACAACTGCTGATTTTTATGGGAGTATTAGGATATGTTTCACTTATGATGAGAATGATATTCAGGGAAACGAATCGAATTTACGCCTTATGCATAGGAACGATGAAGACCCGCCCGGTTGGAATGATATAACGGATACGGTATATATAGATGAAAACCGGATTTGCGGAATCACGGATTCTTTCTCCGGCTTTAGTTTGGCAGAGAAGGAATATATCTGCGGAGATGCCAATGGCGATGAGGATATTAATGTCGGCGATGCGGTCTTTATCATCAATCACGTATTCAAGGGCGGCCCCGCATCAGATCCGATTGAAACTTGCGATGCCAACTGTGATAGTGACTGCAACGTCGGGGATGCAGTATATTTAATAAATCACGTCTTCAAAGGCGGACCGGCTCCGTGCGAAAGCTGCAAATAAATGGAATATTTTTTATTTATTGGAATCCCCTCGGCTCCACCAATTTAATATCATTTCAGTATATTTTATGCGCTTTTGCGAGTTACCATTTTCATTGCCAAATCACGAAAATCCATTATATTTAGATTAGCGTTTCCGACAACTCGATTTTACATACCACGGTTGAAAAAACTGTAATATATAAATTTTATGGGCTATAAAATTGGGCAAATAGGAGGAAAACATGAAAAACACAATTAGTATTTTAGTCCTTGCGGTTGTTTTAGCATCTATGAGTTTTGCTCAGATTCCGCAGATAATCAATTATCAAGGGCGCTTGACCGATACCGGGGGAGAGCCGGTTCCAGACGGTCCATACCTGATCAATTTTGTTCTTTATAGCGGCGAAGCCTCCGATGATACTCTCTGGTTTTCGGGTCAACAGTCAATTCAGGTAACGGATGGATTGTTCAGCTATCAACTCGGTTCAAATAATCCGCTCCCGTCCGATTTTTTCGGGCCCGGTAGTGAACCGTTCTTGGGTGTTACGATTGAATCCGATCCCGAGATTTCACCGAGAACGAGAATAACATCGGCGGCTTTTTCCTGGCATTCGCATACCTCCGATACCGCCGGAGTTGCCAGGGTGGCGACTCTTGCTCAGGATCTTTCCTGTTATCATTGCGTTTCGACAGCCGACATTGACGATGGCTGCATTAACGCGGCCAAAATTGCTCCGGGCGCTGTTAATTCCGACAAAATCCAGGATGGCACAATTCGATTTGGTGATATTGGCACGAACGGAGCCGCCGAAGGCGAGGTTATGAAAATGGTTTACGGCAACTGGACAGCGGCGGCCGATGAAACCAGTTCGGGTAGCGGCAGCGGTGATATTACTGCAGTATATCCCGGTTCAGGCCTGAGCGGCGGTGGCGAAACAGGGGATGTCACTCTGTCAATTACTCCTTATGGCATTACTTCGTCTCATCTCGCTGGTAGTTCTGTTGATGGTGGTAAGATTTTAGATTTTTCCGTTACCGGAAATGATATTGCAGGTAATTCGGTCGAAACCGGTCATATACAAAACAACACCATTCTATTCAATGATATTGCTTCAAACGGAGCCGCCGAGGGCGAGGTTATGAAGATGGTGGGCGGCAACTGGATTGCGGCCGCAGATGAAACCGGCTCAGGTGGAGGGGGCGATATTACGGCAGTTATTGCTTCCACCGGATTGGATGGAGGCGGTGTATCAGGCGACGTTATGCTATCAATCGCCGATCTTGGTGTAGGAAATCTGCAACTCGCCCAAAATTCCGTTAGTGCTGCTAAAATGCAAAATAATTCCGTATGGTCAGATCATATTATGGATAACGAAGTCGGCACAGCTGAACTGGATGATAACGCAGTGACTGGCTCAAAAATCGCCAATGGTGCCGTTACTCACAATAAAATCGCCAGCAGCTCTATCAATAATTACCATATTACTAACGGCGAGGTTCTCACCGAAAAGCTAGAATATGGTGCTGTCACGAGCGCCAAAATCCTTGATGGTACAATTACCTCAGCGGATCTGGCTGAGGGTGCTGTTAATATGTCAAATATTGCTCAGTCCGGCGCGACTGAATCTCAGGCTATCACATGGAGTGAAAGCGCAGAGAACTGGCTGCCCAATACTGTCGGTGATATTACGTCAGTTACTACTCCTACCCTCGGAGGATTGCTGGGGGGAGGTGAATCGGGCGATATCGCATTGTGGATTGGGCTGGATGCTATCACTACGGGTCTCATTAAGGATGGCGCTATTATAAATGATGACATATGGTCGTCGGCTGATATTGACCCCACCAAGATAAGAGGCACAGCCGTCAACATTAGCGAAGCTCAGACAATTTCGGGAGCAAAAACCTTTGAAGATTTAAATATTAGCACGACTACAAGAAGACTGGCGATTTCAAGCGCGGCTTTTGTTCCGGGCAGCAGTTTCCATACATATTACAGAGCCACCTCATACTTGAGACTTACTGCTACTGGCGCAAACGATTTTTTTGCTCAAGTATCTTTGCCCGATGGAGCGACCGTTACTCAGGTCAAAGTCACCTATTATGATAACGATGCGAATTATAATGGATACATCCAACTGGTCAAAACTTATATGGCCAGCGGTGGCGAAATTATTATGGCAAGTGCCCTAACCACCGGTACACCGGGTTATACAACGGTAACCGATGGCTCTATTGTTAGCGAAACAGTAAGTAACGATGGCTATAACTATTCTTTAAAAGCAGACTTTGGATATAGTTCAAACCCAGTCAATATGAGGCTTTATGGTGCGGAGATTGTGTATACAATTGCCAGGCCGCTGCCATGATTATTTCGGGAGACCAAAAACAGTACACTGTTGACCTCTTGAGAGATATTTAGGAGTGAATAGATTATGAAAACTAAATTGGCAACGATTGGCCTCATTATACTGCTTCTCACAACATCTATTGGCCTTGCGGCAGAAGTTGAGAAAAAGGTGGCTGACGTAAAACAATCTGTTTCGCCGACAGAGAGCACCCAGGATAAAAATGAGCTGGCAAAGTTGGCTGTAAAAGCCATTATGACCGGTGAAGAGATAAATTGGCAGGTTATATCTGGCGGCGGCACCATTGAAGGCGAATCTTCAAATTATAAATTGAGCAGTACGGTTGGGCAGACCGCCGTTGGAGAGGGCACCGGTGGAGACAAAGTGCTGAACCATGGCTTCCTGCAGACTTTTGAAGCTGGCGCCAGTGGTTGTGCTACCGCGGGCGACGCCAATCATGATGGTTCGACCAATGTCGGCGATGCTGTTTATTTGATTGCTCATGTATTCAAAGGAGGTCCGGCGCCGCAAGAATTGAACGAAGGTGATGCCAATTTTGATTGTGCGGTTAATGTCGGTGATGCGGTCTTTTTGATCGCCCACGTTTTCAAGGGTGGACCCCCGGCGCAGTGCGGTTGTGTGGAGTAATTTGTTATTGTAACGAATTAATATTAAAGAAGCTCAGCTTAAGATCACTGCAGTTCATGGATATTAAACTCACGAGCATGCTTCTGATCTTTGGTTTTTGATTATCAATTTCCCGAATTTGCGGTTATCAGGCAGTGCCCTTTGATATGTCTGGGTATCATAGGCCGACAACCTAAACGCCTGCGATGGATTTTTTCTTTTTATTCGATTAAAGATTAGTCCGGGAATTCTCCAAAATTTAAATGCGATTCTCAGATAATCTTTTTGTTCAAACCGACTCAACCGCCGGTCAATATAATGTCTTTTATCCATGACTTGCGAGAATAGCATCTCGGGATTTTCATTCTGAAATTCCGAAAAGGCGGTAAATTCGCCGGCGTCACAATCCCGATATTTCCAATATTCATCAAAAAGGATTATACTTCCAACCGTTAATCTGTCCTTTATTTGAGAGAGAATGAATTTCGATATATCGTAAGTATCAACATCGAAATGGGCAAAATTAATATCGCCTGAATAATTGTCTAAAAATACCGGTAGAGTATTTTCGATGCGTCCTGCGATGATCTCCACATTATCCGGGAGATGCTCCGGGCGGCCCCGCATTTCACCCATTTTGTAACCGCACCATTCGACTTCATTTCCACCAAAGGAGTCGAATCCATATATGCGAGAATTCGGATATTTCTTGGCCAATTGCCTGATTGAAAAGCCATTAAGTACGCCAAATTCCAAAATTAATCCGGGCAACTTATTGTCATCGCATTCCGGATGGCTGTGATAAATATTTGTCATGCGACTGCCGGGAATTGTTATACTATCCATTAATGGTCTCTCAATTGTTTTATATCCGACATTTCCATCTCAAAAAATGTGCCAATATTGTCAATTTTTTATTTGATGCAAATGCTTATAAATCAAGGCCATACATATAATGAAAATCTGTCGCATCAGAGCCAAAGTCACACTAAGAAAATAATTCCACTCCGGGGAGGAACAATTATCTCAATCGTTTTGGCCTCGTATCAGTGGTTCGCACGGTAAAAATCACCTGCTTTGTATTTACATTGTGGAGTTTTGGGACGTAGATTCACACCGCTTTTGAAAAGCCGTTGACGAATTATATGTTTGCGTTGGACCAATTAATTTTATTCATTTTGTGCAGGAAATCTGAGGGATTAATAAAACTATCACAGGGGAGGATTATCATGAAATTAAACGTAAAAGCGTTCGCACTGACGTGCGGGATTATTTGGGGATTGGGATTATTTTTTATCACCTGGTGGGTGATGATTTTTGAAGGACAGGCCGGGAATATTCTGCCCATCGGGATTGTCTATCGCGGGTATTGTGTCACTGTCGCCGGTAGTTTTATCGGATTGGCGTGGGGACTGGTTGATGGCCTTATCGGCGGAGCGATATTTGCATGGCTGTATAATACACTCGCAGAGAAGTGTGGGAAGAAAACCGAAGCAGCGATTTAAACGAAATAGTTTCTAACAAATACTGTCAGGTCACACACGCTTGCAGCGTCCAAGACCTGACAGAACAATTTTGTCAATGGCCTATTTATTGCCGAAAGGATTGAGGGGAAGAGCTGGCTTTATCATCCGTTGGCGGTTATGATTGAGAATAGCGGCCTTATATCCTTCACCAACAAACTGATTTTCTTTTCTTATGGTAATAAAACCGCTGCCCTGGTCGGGTATCCAGTCGGCATAGAGGGGTACAAAATCCCGGAAAAAGACATTGATGCTGACGATATTGACTGCCGTTGGATTACCCAAATCACTCCACAAGATCCCGAATTCGAGGATATTCGTATCGGGCGGTAAATTCAAATAAGCAAATCCGGTCGGGTCGTAGATTACATTCCAGGTACTGCTTTGAGGATTCCAGGAAGCAAGAGCTTCATTTCCGTGCAATCCGATAATGACGCGATATTCCGCGCCGATATCATTGAGGGGAATGTTGGTGAAATCAGTATCTCCTGTGAAAGCGTTCTGATCAACATCAAAAAATATTCCCAGATCAAGAGTGGTATCATCGGGAATGGTATCATACGGGTCAAACCATGATTCCCAGCATTCATAGCGCAGTTCCAGCATCGTATCGGTACTTCGGGCAAATACCCGTCTCAAATCACTGCGCCAGAAATCATTGTTGTCCGATGCCAATTCCCGCCAGAGATAATTGACCGTAACCGTATCGGATATTCCAACCAAACCGGTCGCTTCATGCGCCCAGGCGACGATAGTATGCTCACTCGCGATCGGAAAACTCGACAAATCCCAGAAATATTCAAATGGAATGGACATATCATCGGCAATATGAGCGCCATCAATATAAAACTCGACTTTGGTTACTCCGACGGGATGCGAAGCGGCGACCTGAATGGTTACTGTATCCCCGAGGATAGTTTCATCAAACGGCCAGATAATTGATACTACCGGAATCAATGGATTAGGTTCGGTAGTGAACGACCAAATATAATCGCTTGCCAGATTTATTCCGAAGGTGTCGGCAACAGCGGTCGTGATTGTCGCGGTGTACGTTTGACTGTATTCCTTATTTGCGCGGGATGAGAGCGTCGCCGTTTTATTCGAATAGGAAATCGTTTCGCCAAATCCATTGTCAATAGTAAAAGATGAAGGTGTCAAAGTTGTAATATCAATTTCTTTGGAAAACGTCGCGGAAATTTGTGCATTGACGGGAACTTCTGTTTCTCCACCGGCGGGATCGGTTGAGATAACTATCGGAGGCAGAGTCGCGGGATCGGTTTCGGTTTGGAATGACCAGATATAATTCGAGACCAATTTATTCCCTGATATGTCTGATACGGCCGTTGTTATTGCAATCGAATATTGGGTCGAGTAGGATAATTGAACGGCTGGAGTCAGGGTTATGGTGTCGCCATTTTGTCCAAAGGTGCCATTAATTGCGGGAGATATATTGATCGTAGAAAAAGAAATAGTCGAGGTATCAATAGCCTCAGAAAATATTACATGTATTTCGGCGTCAATGGGGACGTTGGTCGCGTTATTCGCCGGAGAAGTTGATATTATTGTCGGGGGCGTCGTGTCGCCGATTGGATTGGTCGCTTCATCTTCTTTGCCGCATGACGTTAGCAAAAATGACACAAGTACCAACAACATAAGAAATGAAAATGATATATATCCACGCTTCAACATAAATTACTCTCCGACAGTTTAATGATAATAACGGCCGTTCCTGAAAACTATGTTGCATCCCACGCGATTGCAAATGTTTTTTTGCGATAAGAGCTAACCGGACTTTCGACATTATAACTTTTCGGTAATTTTCAAGGCCATTTTCCTGTTGCGTTTAGCGTTCAATTTTCTTTCATTTTTTATAAATTTTGCCGAATTCAATAATATGAGTTTTGAAACGTTCAAACATTTCAGATATGAAATCGCTCTCGATCAGCCGATCGAGATGCCCAAACCGGCGATTGATTATTATCCGCAAGAACAATATTCGGTGCAGCAGTATTTGCATATCCTGTGCAAAGTGAATATCGGTTCGCTGGGCAGGATTGACGATAAATGGGCTCTCGGCGAGGACGCTCCAGCCAGCGTCAAGTTGAGTACTCGACCGGATATTACTCAAATTTTCGATTTCGCTCTCAGAAAGGAAATCCTGGAAGAAATTCCGCTCGAAGAGCATACCGAAAATCAAAAGACCCGCGGTTTTACTCCCTATCGGCTGTCAAAGGTGTACTGGGAGAAATTCGATAAGTACGCCCAGTAGTTTTTCATTTATCCTGCGTACATATTATAGTCAAAGGATGCCAATATTGAATTCTTAAAAGCAAATAAATCACTCCAGAGGTCCGATTTCTTTTTCGACTTCCTCCAGAATTTCACATGATTTTACCAGTTCTTTCATCTTTGTATGATCGGGATACAAGGGGCGGTCTTCATCGATAAAATCAACATGGCGCCGGATAATCTCTTTTGCTTTTGTCGTTCCTTTGCCAAAATTATATTCACGAAAATC
This sequence comes from Candidatus Zixiibacteriota bacterium, assembly GCA_036480375.1. Classification (NCBI taxonomy): domain Bacteria; kingdom Pseudomonadati; phylum Candidatus Zixiibacteriota; species Candidatus Zixiibacteriota bacterium. The sequence continues at coordinate 36,628 of JAZGGI010000028.1, read as the reverse complement.
AAGAGCCTGTGCGGCGGCCATGAGTTCAATACCCAAAATTCCATAGGCATTGTCGAGAATCTGAAAATTCTTGATGGCCGTATTCATACCCATCGAGACAAAATCTTCCTGATCGGCTGCGGCCGGAATAGACTGTATCGATGCCGGAGCCGAGAGAATTCTCTGCTCCACGATTTGAGTGTCGGCCGTGTACTGGCTAAGCATCATCCCGGAAAACATCCCGGCGCCTTTGGTCAAAAACGGCGGCAACCCGGCGCTCAGAGCCGGATTGTTCAATCGATTCATGCGCCTTTCCGACAAAACGCTGATCATGGTAACACAAAAACCGGCCATATCCATCGGAACCGATACTGGCGAGCCCTGGAAATTCGCTCCGGATAAATGGATATCCTCATCGGGGAAAAATATTGGGTTATCGCCGACGCCGTTGAGCTCGATTTCAACCTGTGATTTGGCATATCCCAAAGCATCATGCGCGGCACCGATTACCTGCGGCGTGGAACGCATGGAATAAGCGTCCTGCACTTTGCACGGGATTCTGCCTTCGACAAGATCACCCCCGGCTATGACTTTATTTATCGCTCGGGAACTGCGGACGGCGCCTTTGAATCCGCGGATTTTGTGAATCCGTTCGTCGTATGGTTTCATGTTAGCTTTTAACGCTTCCAGAGACATCGCCGCGGCGATTTCGGATTGTTTTAACCAGCGGTTGGCATCATAGAGAAAAATCGCGCTCATAGCGGTCAGAACATTGGAGCCGTTTATTATAGCCAGACCATCGCGGGCTTTCAAACCGGGGATAGGGATACCGGCCTTATCCATTGCTTCTTTGCCGTCATATAATTTGCCCCGGTAATATGCCTCGCCTTCGCCCATCATCAAAAGAGCAACCTGGGACATGGGCGCCAGATCACCGCAGGCGCCGACGGAACCTTTCTGGCAGACAAACGGCGTAACGCCTTTATTCAGCATGTCTACGAGGGTTTGCGTAATTTCCAATCGACAACCCGAATTGCCATGAGCATGGACATTGATTCGAGATGCCATTGCGCCACGGACATATTCAATCGGGGCCGGATCGCCGATACCGGCGCTGTGATTATAAATAAGATAACGTTGGAATTGATTGACCTGGTCGTTGGATAGGGCGACTTCGGAAAACTCGCCGATGCCGGTATTGACGCCGTACATAATTTCCCCCGCCTCAATTTTTTTATTGAGCATGGCTCGGCACTTTTTTATGCGCTCGATTGCTTCCGTTTGAAGTTCAACCGCCTCTCCATAACGGGCAATCGCAATCAATTTTTCTATAGTTAATCCAGAGCCATTCAATTTAATTGCCATAATAACCTCTCAAATAAAAAATATACGTCAAAGCGATAAAACGATGCGTAATATAAGAAGGTTTTAGCCGGTTTGACAACCCATGACGAGAGAATATTCAAAATTAGTAGTGTTTTCCCGAAAGGCATCATTGACTATTAATCCGACTGGAGCTATCTTGGTTTAATGATCGACAAAGATACTATTTTCATAGCCTTTGACACCGAAACGACAGGTTTAACAGCTTCCGACGGCAGGATCGTCGAAATTGCCGCGCTCAAATTTGATTTCCATGAAAACGAAATCGCAAGGTTTTCCGAACTGGTGAATCCGGGAATGAAAATTCCCACGGCGGCTATGAACGTCCATCATATCAGCGACGAAGAGGTGGCCGATAAACCGATGATAGATATTATCCTGCCGAAATTTCTGGATTTTATCGGCAATGATAAATCGGTTCTTATCGCGCAGAATGCCATATTTGATATCGGCTTTGTAAATCATGAGGCGTTGCGCAACGATATAAAATTGCCGGGCAATACAATCCTTGACCAGATTGACCTGACCCGCAAAGCTCATCCCAATTTGATATCTTATAGTCTGGAGAAAATCTGCCGTCTGTTTAATCTGGTCGATACTCAAACACATCGAGCCATGGCCGATGCCGTTTTGGTCAAAAGGCTGTTTTTTCATTGCCTTAAAAAATGGATAGCGATCGACGATAAAGCGCTAATCCTGAATGAACTTTATCACTACTCCTTCGGCGGACCGATGATCGTGAAAATCAACCAAGGATTGTTGGATATAATCGAGACCGCTCTGGATAAAGGCGCCAAACTCGAAATCGTCTACGACGGAGGTTCAATGCGTAAAACGCCGCGGCAGATTATTCCCGTCGTAATGTATAATCGGGACGGAGTTATGTTTTTAACGGCGCAATGTCTGGTGTCAAATACCAAAAAGCAATTCCGCGTCGATAGAATTAAACAATGTGAAATAGTAAAATAAAAGACTAACGAAGGTGTTATTATGAGTGAACAAGTTAATGGAACACCTGCCGGTGTGCTCGTTCGACAATTAAAAATGATATCTTCATGGATGCCCGAGCAAGTGAAGGAAATGTCAAGTGAAGAGCTTTTATATCGAGCGGGCGGAAAACGCAGTCATATATTATGGTGTATTGGGCATATTATCGTGGGCAGTGATATTGTCACCTACATATCAGCCGGAGAATCAAATGTGCCAGATAAATATCGCGAGTTATTTGGCATCGGAACAACACCAAAAGACAATATTGAGGGCTATCCTCCAATCGCTGAGATTATGAATGTTTATAAAAATATGATTAATAATGTCATCGAGACAATTCAATCGTTGAGTGATGATGATCTGTATTCATCTTTAGTCGGCGATCATCCCAAAACGCTGGCCGAGTATTTCAAAACACGGCTTGATTTGGTAACCGGTACTATTGGGCATTTGACATATCATATCGGCCAGATATATTTCATCATGCGGATGCTGGGCAAACCCGGGGTGGGTTGATGTAACAAATCCATTAAACCATCATTGGAATTAATAACGAGGAAGAGTGTTATTCTCCCTCTAATCATCAAAACGTAATTACATGTTTGCCGGCTTTAATATATTCGGTTAAATCCGTGCCCATATATTTAACCTCAATTCCAAAAGCGGTCAACGCTCCCGAAACTTCATACAAATCGGCGCATGCTTTGCAGGCTTTGATAGTTATTCCATCGGCAATCATTTTCTTGATATAATCCTGAATATCGGCGTCTTCCGAGGCCAGTTTTGAAGACGGTCCCCAGACGATCAACGTTATATCTTCCCACCATCCGTATTTTTTGGCGTTATAGACATACATAAAAACCATTTTCATGGCTACATCTTTGTCGCCGCTGGTCCAGAGAACGACAAGATGATCGCTGTCGTTGTGGCCGAATTCGTGTTCACTATCCTTATCGCCGAGTTCGTGACCACTATCCTTATCGCCTTCACTATGGCCCTTATCCGAATCGGCCAGGCACGGGGTGAGCGCTAAGGATGATAATAAAAACAGCGCCATAATTGATAAAATGGTAAGCCTATTCATTATTGATGCTCCTATGGAAAAGGTTTGTTGTTATGAAAATACAGTACAGAATCTGAAACTTTGGGGGCAAGTATAAAATATTAGTGCTTTTGCTTTTGAGGACGGGATTCCGATGATCCCGTCCCACAGGTTAACACAAATTTTACTTCTTTTGAATCGGCTGGCACGGCGGCGGACCGTATTTGAACAGGAAATTTATCAGGTAAACCGGATCACCGACATTTACCCACCCATCACCGTTGACATCGCCGCATTGAAATTCACCGGTTGATTCGCAGGCATCTCCGATATTATTTCCGTTTAGATCGGCCTGGTCGGCATTAGCTACCGTGGGGCAATTATCGATATCGCCGCAGACGGAATCACCATCAATATCATTATCGGCGTCATTGGGACAGGCATCGCAAACATCTCCCAGTTCATCGCCGTCGCTGTCGGTCAAATCTTCGCTGGGTGTAGAGGGACAATTGTCGCACAGATTTCCGTAAGAATCACCATCATCGTTGGCCTGATCGGGATTGGGGACAAAAGGACAATTATCATAAGCGTCATAAATGCCGTCGTCATCGCTATCCTGATTTAGCACTATGTCGGATATATATTTTATGCCGGGGATGGCGGCTTCATGATTGGGCTGATTTTTCGTCAGGAGAACGTAATTGTTGGGCGGAACCTGGGTCGTATCAAATACGATTTCCTGTTCCTCGGTCTCGTTAACGCTCTCAACGTGGAGCCATAGCGAAGCTATTTGAAATTCTCCCGGACCGGTCAGGCCGCCGGGTGCGATAGATCCCAGAGCCGTCAGGACTGTATGAGCCGAATTGTCGATTACGCTCTGCTGAATTTCGAAAGAGTAATAAAATCTGGGAGGGAATGTCACCGAGTCGCATACGACTTCCGAAGTTGCGCACGAAAACGCGAAAGGCAACGAAATCCCATAAATATGTTCATTAGTTTTGACTTTCACCTCCACTTCGATATCGCGCACGCCGGGCAAAACGAGTCCGCCCAACACGAAGATACTATCATCGGTAACTTCGATAGTTGTATCGGGTACCGTCTGGCAGGTTAAGTCGAATTTGTAAACAAAAGCGTCAACAATGGCCTGATTATCATTCATCGTAATACCGGGAATTTGATCGACGTCAGCCGCTTCCGGATTGGCGGGAAGACCCGATTTATTCAATAAGTAGTCCAGAACGGCGACGATATCCTTAATATTTATAATCCCGTCATTATTGGCATCGCCGCAGGTATATTCCTGGGCCTGAAGCGAGCCGCTCATTATCAGGCTGAGAAGACATATAATCATAATCGAGAGTGATTTTGACTTAGACATAATGAACTCCTTCCGCAAAAAATCAGTTATTCTATTGTCGCCAAAGATAATATATAATAATCAGGGTTGAGGCGATTCGGTACTCACCTGAAGATATTCAATTTTTACAAATGTGTCAAAGCATTTGTTTGGGGGAAGCGACCGGTTCCGGAATTTACATGGAATCCCCGAATCGTCCTTTGGTTTCCTGCTCCAGAGTTGTTGGAGTATAATCAAAAGTATCTAATAAAGTTTGATGCTCTTTGGGGATATCGTCAATAAAATCCTTCGGGAAATGATTTAGGATCCGGATAAAATTGATCATTTGGTTGATAAAATAAAAACGGTCGCTGAAGAGCGCAATTGGATAAGTCATTATTTGAACCAGTCTCGGAAAAAATATGGGGATTTTTCGGAATTTTATTTTCCTGGCGAAAGCTTGGCCTATGCGCATAGCAGCCTCTTTGAATGACAACGCTTCGGGACCGGTCATACGAAATCTTTTGCCGTTCAGATCATTTCGGAAAACAGCCTGAGCGGCAATTTCTCCCATATCTACCGGCGAGATATTAAACAGGGCCGGGGGACCTCCGCCGGGGACGAGCATAGTCCGACCGCGTATCATTGCGAAAAATATTTCCATCGAAGGCGGCGCGCCCAGAATAGTACAATTTAGTTTTGATTCGCGCAGGGCGTTTTCAACATCGAGTTTCAACCGGGCCAGCTTTTGCCTGAGCGGAAAATCAAAATCTCCGGGCAGTTCCAATTTGATGTCATAAACGGAAATATAGACGATTCGGGAAACACCGAGTTTTTCGGCTTCGGCCAGAACCATCAGGACGGCATCCCGCTCGATAAGTTCTATCTTGCGAATCAATTTTGGAGAAAAGGCGGATATGCTTATAATAACACCGCCCGCGCCGTCCAGTGATTGTATAACCGATTCTTTCGATGTGATATCGCCTTCGATTATTTCCGGTCCGCCGCCCAGCTTTTTTCTGGCCTTACCGGCATTTCGGGTTAAGACTCTGACATTCGCGCCTTTTTCCAATAAACTATGGACAATATGGCTCCCGTAATGCCCCGTCCCGCCGATAACGAGAATCGGTTTGTCTCGCATGACGTCCATATTACTAATAAAGACAAAAATATTTTGTTTTGAAAGAGTTATGTTTTGATCAGGCTCCTGCGGAATCAGGCATGACAATATAAATTATCTTGCCGTTTAGATATAATCGGTGTATTATTAAATCATCGGACTAAACGTTTAAACCCACCCGATGGGTGAGATACAGGTTTAATGACTGTTGAGAGAATAGCTCTTCAAGCGACGTGATGAACAACAAAGAAATCGTCAAAGCCGGATACAATAATATCTCCGAGGCTTACCTTGCGAGTCGTACTAAAGACTCCGAAGATGTGCAATTACTTGACGATTTGGTACAACGGCTGCCTCAAGGCGCGTCGGTTCTCGATGCCGGTTGCGGTGCCGGAGTACCGGTAACTCAGTTGTTGAGTCAGTACTTCCAGGTTGTGGGTGTGGATTTCTCCGAGGCCCAGATTAAACTTGCTCGCAAAATGGTACCTCAGGCGCTGTTTATTTGCCAGGATATCACTGATCTGACCTTTCCCGACGCCACCTTCGACGCAATCTGCTCCTATTATACGATTATCCACATTCCGCGACAGGCACACGAAGCTATCTTTCAGCACTTCTTTCGAATGCTTAAGCCGTCCGGTCTGGCACTGCTTTGCCTTGGGGCAGACGATCTGGAAAATGACATCGTCGAAGATTATCTGGGCGTTCGGATGTATTGGAGTCATTACGACTTCGAGACGAATCTGGCTCTGATCGCTGCCTGTGGATTTGAGATAATCTGGTCGCGAATCGTGGAAGATGCCACTTCGCCTGGGCCGGGCCACCTCTTTGTTCTGATACAGAAGAAACCAGCCTGACACCGGCGTCCGGTGGCCTACAGCTCCGCTGCGGGGTAGACGGAGTGTGTTTCAAATGATGTCACCCGTGATGTTACATATTTAGGATCATATACGCGATAGCCAAAAACAGCCTTCTGGCTGTCATTCCCGCGAAAGCGGGAATCCATACAGCGTTTGGAGAATAGTTGTGTTTGTCAGTTGGCGATTAGTCCGCATGGATGCCAGCTTTCGCTGGTATGACAATATAATATATCTTGCCGTTAGGATATGATATTGGTATTATTAATTCACCTTATGAACTTATTACAAAATCTAAAGTCAAATCAAAGAGCCGGCAGTAAGCCTCGTTGCCATCTGATAACTCACGGGGCTCCGGAACAGGTCGCCGAGCGGTTGACCAGGTTGATCACCCCGTTGGGTTTGGTTTCTGCGAACGACAACTGGATGCCGCAAGGCTTCGATGATGTTAAAGAAGCCCAGTTGCACAACGCGCAGCGTTTGCTCGATGTAAATCCGTATGGTCAGGCGCTCAAGTCGTGGTGGCTTGCCGTTGCCAGGCGCAATCCGGTAACACCAAACTGGGATATCGCCAGCACCTGCACTATTGATGGCAAACCTGGCTTACTTCTGGTTGAGGCCAAGGCGCACCATGGGGAGTTGAATCCGAACGATTGTATCGGAGCCAAAAATGAGAAAAATATTGAGCGAATCGGAGAAGCTGTTGGCGAAGCCAATGACGGTCTTAATAAGATTCGGGATGGGTGGAATTTGTCACACAAAAGCCATTACCAACTCTGTAACCGCTTCGCGTGGAGTTGGAAGCTCGCGACTCTCGGCATTCCGGTTGTACTTGTGTATCTTGGGTTTCTGAATGCAGACGAAATGCCAAATCCCTTTCCGGATCCGCAATCCTGGGATAACGCGGTCCGTAATTATGCAAGAAACTTAGTGCCTGAAAGTGTGTGGGGCAACAAGTTGATGTTCGATGATACACCCCTTTACCCGATCATTAGATCGATGAAAATTCGATTAAATTCAATTCACGGGCTGATTGATGAGGTTGATGTAGAGGGTTTGTAGTTGGAACCTTGGCATTCTAATTTATCTTGCCGTTGGGATATAATTGGGGTATTATTAAATCAACAAGTAAATATTTTTGAACCCGGCCGATGGGTGGGGTGCAAGTGATAGGTGAGGTTTATGGACTTTGGGATAATTAACGCTCTAATAGCTAATGCTATTATTAAAAAAATAAAGGGGAATTTTGGATTGTCTATATTCGCGCGAGAAAGAGCCAAATTCGAAGGTTGGCTTAAAGTAGAGATTATTGATAGTCTAGGAGTAAATTTTAATAGTGTGGTTCCCGAAAAAAACAGAATTGATGTTTGCTTTGAGGACTGGGCGATAGAATTAAAAACTATTAATACTAATTATGGGTATGAAAATGTAAAAAATAAAAATAGGCCCATCACCAAGAATATTGAAGGGATACTTGCAGACATTGACAAGCTAAAGCGAATTAAGACTAAGAATAAAGCAGTAGTATTCATTGTTTTCCCCTGTACCGCTGATAATAAAAAATGGAAAAATCATTTGGCTAAAATTAAACCGGATTTACGAGACCTGATAGAAACAGAATTCTGTTTTAAAAATAAAATACCTGGAGTGCTTTACTTTGGTTTAGTATGATGGAACCAATTTTATTGTTTATATGCCATGCGGGTTTCCAAAACTGTGTAAATACAATTCAATCTAATTTATCTTGCCGTTAGGATATAAACGGGGTATTATTAGCATAGCAAGTGAATCGTTTTAAACCACCCAATGGGCGAGGTACAAATATTATGATGAATTTAGGTCCTAATGAAATAGAAAGACGAAAAAGAAAAAATATCATATTAGTCCCTATTGTGCTCGGTTTGTTTGGAATATTAATTTTGTTAATGGTATTTTTCCCTAATGAAAAAAATGTTTTAAGGGATAAGGCTAACTATAGTCTAGCTGATAATAGATTAATTGATTCTATCATTACTCCGCAATATTCAATTTTAAAAAAAGAGTTAGGAGATGTTGTCGGCGGGATTAGATTACATTTGGACATATTAGTTTTTGGCAACATCAGTGAGGAAGGTTTAAAGAAGCTATTAACAGAAATTGAGCGGGACATAATGACACAGTACTATACACAATCTAATGGTCATAATATTTATTATTCGATAATTGCTTACATATCAAAAGAGCATTTCGATGGTGGCAGCGCAATAGCTTCCCTAATATACAATATTGAGCGTGATATCTGGGTGAATTACGAACAGTTAAATTATTTAAATTCCCGTGATGAAATCAAATATGGTATATCTGAAGAAACTAGATTAAAAATATACTGGGATAATATCAAAGCTCAACGCCAGGCATTTGAGGAAAAGGGAGAGAATGTATCTGAATATGATCGGCAAGTGATAAAATATAAACAAGATATTTGCAATAAATATGGTATTACTGAAGATCAGCTAATGGAGATATCAATAGAGGCAATGCTAGAGGATTGGCCGTTACCGCCAATTTTGGGAATATAATTGCCGGGCGGCCACCGCAACTTGTTGTGGCAGGCTTCTGCAATTGTTGCCTTTACATTTTTCATATCAACATAACGTATTTTCCGAAATCATCCGCATTTATAGAATGAAATGTATCTACGGTAGAGCGATAATTTTGTATGGGAAAGTAGTCTTTTGACAACTACGAAAAAGGACAAAACGAACCCAATTCGCTGCAAGCTTAACTGTTGTTTACCATTACAAGGAATTTTGTAAAATGCGATTGTGGATAACTCTTATAAATTCCAACGTTCGCCGGATTGACAGATTAAAACAGGCCCCCGCCTGTCCGAATCACCACCGAGTTGATATGACCCAAAACGTTAATCTGAGGAAACAAACCCATTTTGGCAGGCAAAAGCCTGTTTTTGGCTGTCGCGCGGTGTATCAAAAGCACGAATAAAAAAAGCGACAACTCGAGAGTTGTCACTACACAATAATCTAAATGAAAAATCGCGTCGAGATTTTTGTTATGTTCTGTCGGTTCCTTAGCGTAGCGGTGAACCGACAGTGGAAGCTGTCAGGTCACAATTTCGCTTTGCGAAATCAGGACCTGACTGAACGGTTATGCCTTTTTCTCGGCCTACGCTTTTTTCTCGGCTTTGGGTTTTTTCTTGTCGGTTTTTTTGTCTTTTTCTTCTTCCGGTGGTTCTTCGATCATGGGCAGGCCCAACATGAAGCGGTGCATGGCACGAGCGGCGACTTTGCCCGCTCCGGCCGCGAGGATAACCGTCGCGCCGCCGGTGACGATATCGCCTCCGGCAAAGACGCCCGGCCGGGAAGACATCATCGTTTTTTCATCAACGGTGATGTTGCCCCAGCGATTGGTATCGAGACCGGGAGTAGTTTGCGGAATAAGAGGATTGGAGGAGTTGCCGATGGCGACCACGACAGTATCGACCGGAATCAGATAATTCGAACCTTCAATTGGAATCGGACGGCGGCGGCCGGATGAATCAGGCTCGCCCAATTCCATCTTGACGCATTCCATGTGCGTCAGCCAGCCGTCTTCATCGCCGATGAACTTGACGGGATTGGTCAGAAGCCTGAACTCAATACCTTCCTGTTTGGCGTGATGGCGCTCCTCGGTACGGGCCGGCATTTCGGTTTCACTGCGGCGATAAACGATATAAGAATTATCGGCGCCGAGACGTTTGGAAATTCGAACCGAATCCATGGCGGTATTTCCTCCGCCAAGGACGGCGACATTTTTACCGGAAAAGATAGGAGTGTCATAATCGGGGAAAGCGTATCCGCGCATCAGATTGGCACGAGTCAGATATTCATTGGCCGAATAAACGCCTTTGAGGTTTTCGCCGGGGATGCGCATGAAATTTGGAAGCCCTGCCCCGGTTCCGATAAAGACCGAATCAAAACCTTCTTCATTCAGGAGTTCGTCAATGGTATCGAGCTTACCGATGACGAAACTTGTTTTGACTTCGACGCCGAGCTGTTCGAGATAATTTACTTCCGCGGCGACGATTGATTTGGGCAGACGAAATTCGGGAATGCCGTATATTAAAACTCCGCCCGGTTTATGGAGGGCTTCGAAGATCGTGACTTTGTGGCCCATAAGAGCCAAATCAGCTGCAACGGTCAGACCGGCCGGACCGGCCCCGACGATAGCCGCTTTTTTACCGGTCGGCGGGGCGCATTTGGGAATAATGATTTCATTGTGTTCGCGTTCCCAGTCGGCTACGAATCGTTCGAGCATGCCGACACCGACTGATGTATGTTTCTTAGTAAGAACGCAAACTATTTCGCATTGCTCATCCTGCGGGCAGACACGGCCGCAGATGGCCGGGAGGGCATTGGTCTCTTTAATCTTGCGGGCCGCCTCGGAGAATTTACCTTCGGCGACCAGTTCGATAAATTCCGGAATTTTTACTTCGACCGGACAACCGGCGATACATTTAGGCTTTTTGCAGAACAGGCAGCGTTCGGCTTCCTGCATAGCCTGTTCCGGAGTTAGACCGAAAGGAACTTCATTGAAATTCGTAACTCGCTCTTCCGGCTTCTGCTCGAGCATATCAACCCGAGGGATTTTCATCCGTTCTTTATTGGTAAGTTTTTTTCTTTCAGCCACAGCGATTACTCCTTACGATTCTGACTCTTGAGCCAGACATTTTCCATGGTGTTCCAAAAATAAATCGTAGGCCACCTTCTCTTGTTTGTGATACATTTTCAGGCGGCTGGTCATTTCATCAAAGTCAACTTCATGAGCGTTAAAATCCGGACCATCGACGCAGGCGAATTTGGTTTTTCCGCCGACGGTAACACGGCAGGCGCCGCACATGCCGGTACCGTCCACCATGATCGGATTGAGACTCACCCAGGTATTAATCTTTGCCTCGCGGGTCGCCTCCGCAACGGCTCGCATCATCGGAACGGGACCAATGGCGATGACAAAATCAATAGGGGTGCCATCCTGCATCAATTGTTCCAGAACGGTTGTCACAAATCCATGAGTACCAAACGAACCATCGTCGGTTGCGATATGAAGTTTATCCGATGTGCTTTCGAGCTCTTTCTGAAAAATCAGCAAGTCTTTAGTCCGGGCGCCGATAATAGTTTCAACCTTGTTACCGGCATCTTTGAGAGCCTGGACAATAGGGTAAATCGGGGGGATGCCAACGCCGCCGCCGATACAGATGCAGCGTCCGAATTTTTCGGTATGGCTGGGTAGTCCCAACGGGCCGACGACATCAAGAAAATGATCGCCCGCTTTCATCTCGTTCATTGCTCCCGATGTTTTGCCGACTTCCTGAATGACAATCGTCAGGATGCCTTTTTCCTTATCCAGGCCGCCGATAGACATCGGAACCCGTTCCCCATGTTCGTCCTTACGCAGGATTACAAACTGACCCGCCCTGGCTTTGGAGACCAATTTGTGCGCTTCGATGCGGAAGCGGTATATTTTGGGGCACAGTTCATCTTTATCCAGAATCTTGAACACTTTTTCTTTTACCTCTCTTATCTCACAGTTTTGTGGTCACCGTTCGCGAGTTGCGGGGCTTCGTGATGAATAACTCCGGCAAGGCGAGTAACCTATTAATCTATCTCATACTTTCCTTTATACCGGCGATACCTTATCGCAAGTTCAACTTTTACTAATTATTCGTTTAGTTTGCCGGGCAATTACCAGTTCTTCGTTAGTGGGTATAACCAGGATTTTGACTTTTGAATCCTCCGCCGAAATATTTCCGATACCTTCTTTATGAGATTTATTCTTTTCGTCATCAACTTTCAGATTAAGAAATCCCAGATTCGACAAACATTTGCTTCGGACCACCGAAGAATTTTGTCCAACTCCACCGGTAAAGACGACCGCGTCCAGTCCTCCCATTACAGCGGCGTAAGAGCCAATATATTTTTTAATTCGATAGCAATAAATGTCCAGGGCGAGTTTGGCGTTGGGATGTCCTTCTTCGGCAGCCTCCTGAATTTCGCGAACGTCAGATGATAATCCAGAAATGCCAATGAGGCCGGAATGTTTATTCAAAAGCGTATTGGCTTCGTGCAGGCTTAATTCTTCACGAGCCATGATATGTAAAATTATGGCCGGATCGGCGTCGCCGGAGCGGGTTCCCATCAAAAGACCTTCCAGAGGGGTAAAACCCATAGTGGTATCAATCGATACACCGCCATCAACGGCGGCCATTGAGGCTCCATTACCGAGATGGCAGGTTATCATTTTGAGTTCTTCAATCGGTTTGCCTAATTTTTCCGCGGCTATTTGTGAAACAAATTGATGGGACGGTCCGTGGAAGCCATATCTTCGTATAGCATATTTCTTATAGAGCTGATATGGTATGCCGTATATATGTGCATGCGGAGGAATACGATGATGAAAGGCGGTATCAAAAACGGCGACTTGAGGAATATCCGGCAGATTTTTCTTGGCGGCGTTGATGCCTCGAATATTATGCGGATTGTGCAGAGGGGCCAGTTCAATAAGATTTCGTATTTCTCCCATCAAATCACGGGTAACGAGAACCGGTTCGGTAAACCTTTCGCCGCCATGGACAACCCGATGACCAACGGCGTTGATTTCGCTTTTGTCCGAGATGACGCCGTATTTTTCGGAGAGGAGCATGATTATTACTTGATCAATAGCCTGTATGTGATCAAGAATTTCCCTTGATATTTTTCGTTGCGGACGGTCATGGGGAATATGAGTCAGTACCGAGGCCGACATGCCGATGCGCTCGACCGAACCTTTTGCAAGGGCCAGTTCTTTTTCCATATCGATAAGTTGATACTTAACCGATGACGAGCCGCAATTGAGAACCAGGATCATCATACCGCGTTTTCCTCCGTTTCATCCTCTCGAATGCGATGGCCCTCACTGTCATATTTAAAAAATCCTTCGCCGGTTTTTACACCAAGATGACCGGCACGCACCATTTTTCTCAGCAGAGGACAGGGATTATATTTATGTTCGGATAACTCGCTTATGAGATTCTCCATCCAGGCCATGACTTCATCAAGTCCCATCATGTCGGCCAAAGCCAAGGGGCCAACATTAAAACCAAAACCAAGTTTCATCGCTTCATCAATGTCGTCGGCGGTAGAGATGCCTTCCATCAATACGTGCATAGCTTCATTGAGGAGAGGCACGATAACTCTCGTAGTTACATAACCGGGATATTCATGCACCAGGATAGGTTTCTTATTTATCAACTCAGCGAATTCGCGGATGTAATTGTAGGTCGCATCGGATGTTTTTAAACCCCTGACAACTTCCACGATTTGAATCTTGGTGACCGGATTTAAAAAGTGCATCCCGATAATTTTATCCGGGCGCCTCGTAGCCGAAGCAATTTCTGATATTGAAAGCGTTGAGGTGTTGGTTACGAAAATCGTTTCCAGTTTGCATAGATGATCAAGCTCTTCAAATAGTTTTCTTTTTTGTCCTAATCTATCGGGGATAGCTTCGATTACCATTTCGGCATCGCTGGCCAGATCCAGATCCGAGGACGGATGAATACGAGAAAGTATGGCCCTCTTATCTGATTCAGTTAATCCCCATTTCTCGATTTCACGGTTAATATTTTCTTCAATTGTTTTTACACCCTTTTCCGCCAGACGAGTGGTCTTATCTATTAGATATACTTCTGTTCCGGTTGACCCGATGGTTTCGGCGATTCCGCACCCCATCACACCGGCTCCGACTATATAAATATTTTGAAATGCCAAATTTCACCTCTATGGTTGGGCGATTTGTGATAATTATTACAACCGCCTCCGGTTTATTCGTTCAAATATATTGATTTGCGTCCCGGAGGCAAGCGCTTTTTGTTCATAGAAACCTTTTAATTATCCCCTGTTTTATCCTATTTGAAATGTCGGCATCTAAGGAGAGATTAATAGTATTTGTAATGATTGAGCCAATTTGACAAACGAAAGTCGTCATATTGGCAGTATGATATGCATAATTGGCAGAATGGTTATTTGCGCTAATTTATAGATTGGATTAATATGTTGTTTAATAATGACTTATAGTTTTTGGCACGGTACATGCTCAAAGAATTCCCAGAAGATAAATAAACATAGGAGGATAAAATGAGAAATTTAATAGTAAGACCCAGGCATTTTGGATTTTCAAACAGCATAGATAACCTGTATGACGACGTATTTGGCATCGCATTTGGCAATACGGCCTCGCCCAATTTCAATCCCGCAGTTGACATTCGGGAGGCTGATGATGATGTAAAATTCATATTTGAGCTTCCCGGCATGGATAAGGGCGACATTAAGGTTTGGGTGAAGGCTGGCATCCTGTCCGTTTCGGGTGAGCGCGACATCCGCTCGGAAAATAAAGATAATGGATATCTCCGCACCGAGATTCGTAGTGGAAAATTCAATCGATCATTCGGCCTGCCCAAGACGGTTAATCCGGATTCAATTACGGCCGACTATAAAAACGGTATTTTGATTGTTACCGCCGCCAAAGCTGAAGAAAAGAAGCCAAAAAAAATCGAAATCAAAATTTCCTAATTGGAAATACACTCATTATCTGCTTAAAATCCCGATGCCGGTTTCGAAAGACCGGCATTTCTATTGCGCGAAAAATCCGATTATATATCGGATCGCAACGTAGAGCATGATCAATAGTAAAAGAATTTTTATGAGGCGGGCGGGAATGTATTTCTGAATTCGAGTTCCCAGATAAATACCGAGCGATCCTCCGATACCGAACATCAGACCCAGCATCCAGTCAGGTTGCGCAGATATTTTGTCGGCCGCAAAGAGGGGAGCCAGCACGATATAGAAAAGGACTCCTACCGTCGAAGATAAAAATGTCCCAAACAGAGTTGCTCCGGAAATGGTATAAATCGGTAGGCGAAACATGATCACAAGAATCGGAGCGAGTATGGCGCCGCCGCCGATTCCATAGATGCCGCCAATGGCTCCAACAATAATGCTCAATGTAAAAAGAACCGGCGTCGAAAGGGAAAATTGTTGGCCGTTGAATACGAATGAAATTTTTCTAAATGTCAATGAAGCCGACGATACTTCGAATGCTTCAAATGAATTGACGGCCGATTCCTGCTTTTTCAAAGTATTCATGAGCAATCGAATCGCGATATAGACCAAAACAAGTCCGACAAAAAATTTAAATGCGACCGGATCGGGCAGGTATCTGACACGGATAAATACTCCCAGTACAAGCCCGGGAATAGTTCCGGTGGATATGACTTTGACCAGGGGCCAGACCATCCGCTTTTCCCGGTAGTTGCGATAAATGCCGCTTGGTATAGCAACGGTGTTATATAGCAAATTAGTGGGGGTTACTCCGGGAGAGGTGAAACCGAGAATGCTTACTTGAAAAGGAAGTAATAGAAACGCGCCCGATATTCCGGCGGTTGAGGTCAGGCATGAGACTACGAAAGCAAAAAGTATGGGGAGCCACCAGTAGGTTTCGACTCCGCTAACAGGAAATTCAATCATAATGGAAGGAATTTATTCGTTTTTTCCGGTTTCGTCAATACGATTGAGGATTTTTTGGTATCCATCAGGATCCCATTCGGGCATTTTGGCTTCTTTTAATTTTTCCTCGGCGCGAATAAAATATTTGTGGGTCTTGGTAAAGTTTTTCCTGGCCAATTCGATTTCGCCCATTTCCCGGAATGTTAATCCGATAAATTCGCCTTCCCCCATTTCTTTAAATTTGTCCGGCACAGGATTAATCCATTTGGCGGCGTTTTCTATATCTCCGATATTAATGTATGCATGACCGACGGCCCGATCCGACACCGCTCTGGTAAAGTCGTTGCCATGCTTATGATGATATTCGCGGGCTTTCAAGCAGGCTTCGAGAGATTCATAATATCGTTCCATGTCTTCCAGGATCGCGCCCCGATTATTCCAGAGAGGTCCCAGCCATGATTCCAAATCGCCAGCTTCAGCTTCATCTATAGCCTTATATGCCCAGGCTACCTGAGTCTCCAAATCGCCGGTGATGGCGAACATGTGGGCCGCGTCGATAGTGCGGTTATGTAATTTTCGTTAAGGCTTTCTTCTTTCCATAGGAATCTACCCTTGACACCCATGTACCGGGACCAACCCAGGGGCTCATCGAAATCAGCGGTCTTTTTGGCTTTTTCCAGCCAGATATATCCGGTATTAATATCATCATTAATCAAATGGGTCCGGGCGATCATTGATAAGGCTTCAGTTTGGTCGGATAAATTATTTGATTTTTCGGCCGCTTTGAGGGCCTGCATATAAATATCCCGTGATTCTTCGTATTTTCTCGATTTGAAAATCTTGTTGGTCTTCTTTAATATCTGTTGCGCGTCACTTATCGTATTTTCATTTTCGGGTTTATCGTTCGCGATAAGATACGCACTGAACAACAGAGCGATTGACACAATTACCAAAATGGTTTTTATTTTAGCCCATTGGTTTATTTGAATTGACAGCAGTAAATAATACACTATATTAATCGATAGGAAATTAGGACTGATTTTATCTTTAATTTCTGAAAAATAAATTCGCGCTGGTCAGCTATACGTATATTGACCCAATTGGGACTCTTAAGAGTGGTCAATGTTTGGTTCGAAAGGGGGCAGGTATGATTATCCGAAATGCTTATATAATTCTTATCCTACAGTTGATATTCAACAGCATAATACTGGGAAATGAAATTGAATCTCCTGATTTAAATCTTCCCAAAATGATAACCATTAAACCGGGTATTCCTGACCCAACGTTACTGCAAAAAGATATTAAATCTATTGATGCCAAAGCAGCAGTTCGCAAAATCCCAGAGAAATTTAAAAATACTACTCTTCCTTTTCGCTGGGATTGGCGGGAAAAGGGTATTATAACGGCTGTACAGGATCAGGATTGGCCAACCTGCGGGTCCTGTTATTCGTTCGGGGCATTGGCAAATGTAGAATCGATGCTTCAAATGGATGGTGCCGGAGTCTGGAATCTGTCTGAAAATCATATCAAGGAATGTAATTGGCACGATTTAAGTTGTGACGGGGGCGGTTTTAGTTGGGTATCATGCGTGCTATCCGAAAATGGAACCGTATTAGAATCTTGCGATCCCTATATTCCTGCAAATGTTTCCTGCAAAACCGATTGTGATTTTCAACATACACTTTTAGGGCTCCGAACAGTTACAGATGAGCTAATTCCCGATCCGGAATTGATTAAGAATTATCTTTATACTTATGGCCCTATGGAGGTTGGGATGGGGCTGGGAGATTTTGATACGGAATGGTATGATGAGCTTATGGCATACGACGGTTCATATACTTTATACTATTCCGAATTGATTTGGGGAATCGGACATTCAGTTTTAATCGTAGGTTGGGATGATGATCTAATCCATGAAGGTGGAACCGGCGGATGGATTATAAAAAATAGCATGGGCACATCATGGGGAGGTCCGTGTGGTTCCGGAACGGAAGGCGGATATGCCACTATCGGTTATGGAGTTGCCTATATTGGAATCTTTCCTGAATATATGTCCGATTGGCAGCCTTATGATCACAATGGTGGAATTTTGTTTTATGATGAAGCCGGCCCCACAAGAGAACTCGGTTTTAGTAGTAATACAGCCTGGGGAATGTGTAAATATGTCATTGAAAATGAAACTTACATCACACGAGTAGAATTTTGGACAAATGATCCGACAACCGATATTGATATTTATATTTATGATGACTTTGACGGAAGTGTACCCAGTAATCTATTGAGTAGCAGTCTTGATCATAGCTTTGTGGAATATGGTTACTTTTCCATAATATTGCCTGAGCCTCTTGCGGTATCGATTGGAGATGATATTTATGTTGTTACCAATGTCACCAACGAACAACATGTTTACCCCATTATGGGCGATGGCGATGGCCCGCAGGAGACGGGATATACTTTTGTTAGTGCCGATGGCGAGTTGTGGTTTGACGCCGGGTTGCTCCGCCATGCGGATGTTGGAATTAGATTGAGGTACTCTAATGTACCTTGTATTGATTC
Source organism: Candidatus Zixiibacteriota bacterium (assembly GCA_036480375.1). Lineage (NCBI taxonomy): Bacteria > Pseudomonadati > Candidatus Zixiibacteriota > Candidatus Zixiibacteriota bacterium. The sequence goes on along the minus strand of JAZGGI010000028.1, from coordinate 17,850 downwards.
TGACGGCGATGGATTTGGCGATCCTGATTATTGGGGTAATCAGTGTGATCTGGATAATTGCCCGGATACTTATAACTCCGATCAAATCGATTCCGACGGTGATAATATTGGAGATGCGTGCGATTATAAGCGGGGAGATGCCAATAGCGATGATAATGTAAACGTTGGTGATGCTGTTTACATAATAAACTACGTTTTCAAAAACGGTCCTGGTCCGGATCGGTTAGAATGTGGTGACGCCAATTGCGATGGTGATTGTAATGTTGGCGATGCTGTATTTCTAATTAATCATGTTTTTAAAGACGGTCTTTCACCGGAAGAGGCCTGTAACTAATGAAAAAAACCCGCTTGAACAGGCGGATTTTTTGTGATTTATACCTGATATTATTCTTCTGAAATTAAATGAGCCCGACCGGAAATATACTCACGCAGGTATCTGTTTTCAACTTCGGCTTCATTCAGGCGGGCCTTGACGATATCTCCAATGGATATTATTCCGCACAGGTTGCCATCCCTGTTTATGACAGGAATATGGCGGATGCGGTTCTGGGTAATTAATCCGGCGATATATTCCAAATCATCTTCGGGAACCCCAATAATTAAATCGGTGGACATGTAATCTTTAATTAACTTTTCCTCAATATCGCAGTTGAATTTATTCATCATTCTGAATACATCACGTTCGGTTATTATGCCTGCCAAAGATTTGGAATTATCCAAAACTATGAGCGACCCGATTTTGTGCTTATTGAGGGCTTTCATCGCCTCGCCTATGGTCAGATTTTCATTTATCGTAATGGGATGTTTATGAAAGTCATCCAAAACATCTTTTACCTGCATGAAACCTCCTAATTACTTTTGAGGTGTATAACATATACGCACGTTAAAATGTTCCTACGAGAGAAAATGAGAAGAACAATAACCGGACAAAAAATGGAAAGATGAGAATTTAATCTTGCCCAAATCGAGTTCGAGTTGTAGAATAGGCTCATGCCAGAGGATATAAAACATCTAATTGAGGAAATCCAGTCAAGCGGGAAATGTCCCGGTCATGTAGCCATTATTATGGACGGTAATGGGCGCTGGGCTAATCAACGGGGATTGAAACGCACCGAAGGCCACGTGGCTGGAGTAAAGGCGGTTCGGAAGGTAGTCGAAATCGCCTCGGAAATAGGTATTGACTTTTTGACGCTGTATACATTTTCGGTAGAAAATTGGAATCGGCCCAAAGACGAAGTCGCTTCGCTGATGCAGTTATTATCCCGGACGACCCTGCAGGAGCTTGATGATTTAATGAAAAACAATGTCCGATTGATGGCAACCGGACGCATAGATGAATTACCTGTGGCAAAGAGGAAGGTCCTCAAATCAGCATTTCGCAAAACGTCAAAAAATACGGGATTGACTCTCAATCTGGCTCTTAACTACGGCGGCCGCACCGAAATTATTGATGCCATCAGGGCTCTGACCGAAGATATCAAATCCGGAAAAGTAGTCTCCGATGATATCGATGAAAAATTGTTCGCCTCGTATCTTTACACCGCCGATTTGCCCGATCCTGATTTGCTAATCAGGACTTCGGGAGAAATGAGACTATCCAATTTCCTCATCTGGCAGACGTCATATACGGAGATATATATTACCGACACACTCTGGCCCGATTTTAACAAGATCGATTTCCTGACCGCAGTCAAGGAATATATTAAGAGGGACCGGCGTTTCGGTCGGGTTAATTCTAAATGATTTCCATAAATTTGACCCAGCGGTTAATCGTCGCAGCCATAGCGATCCCAATAATTTTATTTCTTATCTTTCGAGGCGGTGAAGGGTTTCTCTATTTTGTTTTGCTATTGTCGGGAATCGGGATAATTGAGTACCTGCGCGGTGCTGAAATCCCGGTCGGTTCGCCCTGTTTTTTTCTTCCCTTTTTGGGTGTTATTGTTTCGGTTTATTTGACCGCCACCGGTCAGGCCGCATTCGGATTGTATTGCCTTTTGGGTATTTTTCTGGTAATTGGAATCATCCTGGCAACCGGAAAAGATCCGATAAAAACTCTGCATTATCGGCTTACTTATATCGTTTGGGGCAGTTTTTATATCGGATTGCTCTATCCATATATTTATTTGATTCGCGGCAACGCCGCCTGGTTAGAACCGTCACACGGGCGCTGGTGGTTGTTTTTTCTGATGGGTTCTTTATGGGTCGGGGATACGGCCGCCATGTTTTTCGGGAAACAATTCGGGAAACATCAACTCGCCCCGGCGGTGTCGCCCAATAAAACAATCGAAGGATTTGTCGGGGGATATATCGGAGTATTCATAGTTGCCGCTATTTTTAAGATTTTCTGGCTCAGAGAAATCGAGATTATTCATTTTATATTGCTGTCAGTGTTGATCGGAACGTTTGGCCAGTTGGGCGATTTGGTTGAATCTCTCTGGAAACGCTCCATAAATATTAAAGACTCTTCGGCGATAATACCCGGTCATGGCGGTGTTCTGGACCGTTTTGATTCACTGCTGTTTGCCGCTCCGGTGGTTTATTTATATCTTAAATATGTCATGAATCTATACTGGTTGTGAAGATTCTTGATTTCATATTCATGAGCCGTCCCATGCTCCTGATTCCGGTTTGGACGGTTTACCTCCATTATCTTTCCGACTGCACCGTTTCCGGGTACGGAAATATCTCGATTAATTTACAATTTATCTGGCAGTTAGTTGTCCTGACTCTTGTTTTCGCCGGAACGTATATCATCAATCAGATTTTCGATATCGAATCGGATCGAGTAAACGATAAACTGTTTTTCCTTCCGCGCGGAATTATTTCGGTAAAAGCAGCCTGGGTTTATTATGGATTATTAACGGCGATCGGTTTGGCTTTGGCCTTTTTAATATCGCGTCATACATTTTATGTGACTCTTTATATAGTGATTCTGGGAGTCATGTACTCAGCTCCACCCATCAGGCTGAAAGATAATCTTTTCGGAGGTCTTCTGGCTAACGCTGTCGCCTACGGATTTTTTATTCCATTTATGATAGGGTTGTTTTGCGCCGGAAGATTGCCTGCCATATCGAGTATTCCGTATTTCCTCGCCATCGCGACCGGATATATTTTGACGACACTGCCCGATTACGACGGCGATATGGTATCGAATAAATTGACAGTCGCGGTTGTGTTGGGAAAAAGGGGAGCCTTGATATTGGCGTTATTGTCGGCTATCGCAACAGCCGTGATTTCATTTGTCATCAGTAATTATGAAATGATGATTGTCGCCGGGATAACTATGTTGTTGGTCGTTATTCTTCTTATCAAACCGAATAAATCGGTGCTGTTATTCGCCTGCAAATTTCCAATATTGCTTTTAACGCTTTTGGCGGGTGCGCATTATCCGTTATACCTGGCGTTTCTTTTGTTGACAATCGTTTTAACAAAAATCTATTATAAGAAAAGATTTGGTGTCATTTATCCGAAACTGAGTTGATAATATGAAACGTCTGTCATTTTTAATTCTTATTCTTCCGATTCTAATCGGATGCCAGGGGACGCCTCGTTACGGCGGCGGCATACATACTACCGAAGGGAAGGCTAAGGTCAAACAGACCAAAGCCAAGAATTACGCCGTCGATCCGATTGTCATGGGAAATATCATCGACCGTTACCTGGGTAAACCGTATGCCGGCCGCAGTGAAAGCGAACGGGGATACGACTGCTCGGAATTTATCGGAGCGATTTATCTCGATTACAATTCAGTCCATCTGCCTCGAACAACCGAAAAATTATGGAAAACCGGCCGCATCGTGGAACGCGGCGATTTTTTCTTCGGCGATCTGGTCTTTTTTGATACCGGAGGAAAAGGCGTATCGCATGCTGGCATCTATATCGGTTTTGACGAATTTGTCCACGCTTCGAGTTCCAACGGCATTATTATATCGAACATGTCCGAAAAATATTGGAAGAAACGCTTCCTCGGCGCCCGCCGGGTGATTGAGTAAGTCAATGAGCATCTGGCTGGGGATAGTCAAGACAATTATCGATAATCAGCCTAAATTATTAACTGTGGGATGTTCTGAATCTAAAGAAGATTTAAAAGATCCGGTGGACAGTTATCCATTTAATTACATATTCAGGGATGCAAAAAATACTCAAGAACAGGAAACATTAGAGTTTGTTGTTAGGGTGAAAGATGTTTTAGCTGAAACTGGATTCAATAATCAGATGGATATGCACAATAATGCGATTAAATTCGGATTGTACTCAATACGGAATAATCCAAATCAGAAAGAATTTGTATTTGATTCAGAAAAGCATGATGGATTAAATAAAATTCTGTTAATAGAGAGTGATAAATTAAAACATGAGATATTGAGATTTATTTACACAATAAATTCAAATCATCCTGACGAAGGCATTAGTCATTACGATTTGATGGATAATTATTCCAACACGGATAAAGAAATTAATTCATGGCTTCGTTTCTATGAAGAACGGAAATTTTTAGTAAGAAAAAGAAGATCAGAATTATTCAGGATGAATCGGGGTCAAGTCAATACACAGCCTTTCAAAATTAATCCTGAAAAAATAGAGGATGTTAAAAAGGAATTGGGAATAGAAGATTTAGACGATAAACTAATTGAATTAATCGATCCTTCAAACCATCCGATTTTTCATTTGGTTGAAACGCAGGCGGAAAAATCCGGCAAATTTGCATTTGTTATTATGCCCCTTAACGAAGATGAATTTCCTCAAGATATCTTGCCAGAGGTTTTTCAACCTGCGGTAAAAGATGTCTTTGATTATACTTGTCATAGATCAGATACTGATAAAAGGAAAAATTACATAGAGAGTAAGATCTTTTCTCTCATCGTAAAATCAGAAATTGTCATTGCTGAATTATCAACAGAAAACAGAAATGTGGTTCTGGAATTTGGGATGGCTCTGGCATTGGGAAAAGACATTATACCGGTTTGCGATAAGAAGCACTTCAAGAGTAAACGAAAGCTCGCATTTGATTATGAACATTTTGACACAATATTCTACGATGAATATGATGATCTAAAAATAAAACTTGAAGAAGCTTTGACTGCGCTAAAAGTAGAATAAATTTCTACGGAAACATTTCCTCGCATAATTAAGTGACATTTAATTATCACGCATTGATATCCGATTAACTTCCCCAATGTGAGTGAATTGCGTGTATGCGAAAAAAATGTGAAAAAAATGCTCACATTGTCTAAATTTTCAACAGTTTTGTCCGATAAGTTTAGTGATTGAAACACATCGTACAGGTAACAGGAAGTTTAGCTTTCCAAGAGCTATGTCCATGTTGCTCTTCCCTTTGAAGTAGCCCGGCTAAAAACCCACCTAGCCGGGCTTATTTTATTACTCGAATGTGACAATTAAAAAACTGTGGCACTCGTTTCGAATATTTTCGTTATTAATTGCGGCATGAATAAAAAGCTGAAAATAAAACTGAAAAACCTGCCGAAAGAGCCCGGCGTCTATATGATGAAAAACAGCCGGGGGAAAATCATTTATATCGGTAAAGCCAAAAATCTAAAAAATAGGGTCAAATCCTATTTTCAAAGCCGCGGCTCGGCTGATTTCAAAACGGCGGTTCTGGTCACACAAGTCGATGATATTGAGCTTCTCGTGACCGATTCGGAAATCGAAGCTTTGATACTGGAAGCTAATCTTGTCAAGGAACATAAGCCGCGCTACAATGTGAATCTCAAAGACGATAAACGATTCCCGTATCTTAAATTAACTATCAACGAACCTTTCCCAAGACTACTGGTTACGCGCCGCGTTCTGCGCGATGGGGCGCGGTATTTCGGACCATATACCAATTCCGCCGGGATGCGGAGAACTTTGAAATTTCTGATGCGGCATTTTGGAATTCGTTCGTGCAACTATGAGATACCTTCGCCGACGGGACGCAAATACAAAATTTGCCTCGATTATCATATCGGGCGCTGCGCCGGAGCATGCGTTGACGAGGAAACCCCGGAGGAGTATAAAAAGCATGTTGATGCTGTTATCATGTTTCTCTCCGGTCGTCAATCGGATTTAATCGGCAGTCTCAATCAAAGAATGAATAAGGCATCAAATGACACTCGATTCGAAGAGGCCGCCCGGTTGCGCGATACCATCGAGGCAATGGAGTCGGTTTGGAGAAGACAGAAGGTTGATGTGGCTCAAAATATCAATCGGGATGTGATCGCCTATGCCAGGGAAGACAAGGACGCGGTCGCGGCGGTCATGCAGATTCGCGAGGGAATTCTCATCGGGCGCCAGGATATACAGCTTAAAGTCAGTCCCGATATTTCCGAAGAAGATTTGTTGTCCGGATTTTTGAAACAGTTTTATAATCATGCCGAGAATTTACCCGAAGAAATATTCTTACCATTGAAAATCGCAGAAGAAAAACTGATCGAGAAGTGGCTGTCAAAGTCCAAAAGAATGAAGATAAAAATACTTACCCCGCAAAGAGGAGAAAAAGTAAAACTGGTATCGATGGCCGAAACGAACGCCCGGTTGGTTCTTGATGAGATGTTGTTGCAGAAGAAAAAATATAATGAACGAATCCCGGCCTCGGCAGCGGCGCTGCGAAAAGTACTCAGGCTTGACAAAGCACCTCAGTCAATCAGTTGTTTTGATATTTCCAACCTGGGTCGTTCCGATAAGGTCGCCTCGCTGGTTTATTTTGAAAAGGGCAAACCCAGGAAATCAGAATACCGGCATTTCAAAATTAAAAGCGTCAAGGGTCAGGATGATTTTGCCGCCATGCGGGAGGTTTTCATTCGATATGTCGTACGAAGAAAGGAAGAGAACAAACCGCTTCCTGATTTGATGATGGTTGACGGGGGAAAGGGGCAGCTTTCGATTGCGGTTGAGGTCTTAAGGCAGCATAAATTAGAAAATCAGCCGATAATCGGACTGGCTAAAAAACTGGAAGAAGTTTTTATCCCCCATAAATCCGCGCCTGTGTATATTCCCAGAAATTCTCCGGCGTTAAATCTGCTAAAACGAGTCAGAGACGAGGCGCATCGTTTCGCGATTACATATCATCGCAAACTCCGCAAAAAACGAACAATAAAATCAGAACTTGATGATATCCCCGGGGTGGGACCGTCGCGCCGGAAAGTGTTATTAAAACACTTTGGTTCTGTTAAAAAGATCAAGACGGCGTCAATTGAAGAAGTGGCATCGTTAAAGGGCATTCCATTGAAGCTGGCTCAGAACATTTATAATCATTTTCATTCTGAGAAAAATAAATAGATCGATTATTGTCCGAAGCTTTCGATTTTGGTCCATTCGATTTTATCGCCAACGACAATGTTATATTTATCCGTAAAACCGGAGAGAACTTCGACGACATATTTGGCGGGTGCGTCCGACTTATAATTACTCTTATCAAACGGGACCGCGTTTTTGTGAATTGTCACAATTTCATTCCGGCTATTGACAAATAATAAATCCAGTGAAAGAATCGTATTTTTCATCCAGAATGATCGTTCGGTTTCATCGGCAAAAATAAATAGCATCCCCTGCAGCTCTTCCATCGTATCACGGCGCATCATTCCATCGGCTTGCTCGTAGCCGCTGTCTTTGATCTCAATATCAATCGTAACGACTTTATCACCATCGTTTTTGAAAAATGTCAGAGTGCCGTGTTTTTGAAATTCGGGAGCGGAAAAGATCGTCTTCGAAGCAGGCGGGGTTAAGGATTTCACAGGATTGTCATTTTGTTTTATCGTTATCAAAAATCCTATCGCAACCGCTAATACGGCAATTATCAGCCATAAAATTCGCCGCCCCGGTTTGTTTTGAGTTGCAGTATTTTTATTCCTTTTTGACATAAATTTATTAAACCTCAGCACACGGCGTATACAATTTTAATGATAAATGAATTCATCTTCTTACGCAACCAACAAAGTGATTGTCTTTTATAGTACAAAAAACTATCTTCAGTTTCATGCAAAATATTCAGGAAGAAATCTATTCCGTTTCGGCTGTTAATAAAATGGCCCGGTTTACCCTTGAAGAATCGTTTCCTTCTTTATGGGTCGAAGGTGAAATATCAAATTATCATCATCATGGTTCGGGGCATCGCTATTTCTCTCTGAAGGATGACGATTCTCAACTCCGCTGTGCCATGTGGCGTTCGAGTGGAGCGGGTCTCAAATTCGAGCCCAAAGATGGTCTAAAAGTTCTGGCCCACGGCAACTTGACCATTTATGAACGCGGTGGTTCTTATCAATTAATCGTCAAGAGGCTGTTACCGGCTGGGATGGGTGAGCTTGAACTGGCGTTTCGGCAATTAAAGGAAAAACTGGAAAAGGAAGGTTTGTTTTCGCCTCAATATAAAAAAGAACTGCCTCCGTTTCCGATGAGAATCGGAGTCGTGACTTCGCCAACCGGAGCCGTCATACATGATATTTGCCGCGTTGTCAGAAGGCATAATCCGAAATTAGATATAATCTTATGGCCCTCGGAAGTGCAGGGCGATATCGCCGCCCCGCAACTTGCCGAAGGAATACAGGAACTGAATCGGTACGGGCGAGTCGATGTGATTCTAATCGGGCGGGGAGGAGGGTCGCTTGAGGATTTATGGGCTTTCAATGATGAACGAGTTATCCGGGCGGTTTTCGATTCTGAAATTCCGGTTATTTCGGCCATCGGACATGAAGTCGATATTACTCTGACGGATTTGGTCGCCGATTATTCGGCGGCGACGCCTTCCATGGCGGCGGAGATGATTGCCTGGCCGCTGGAGGGATTCTCGGATCGCATTTCACATATCTTGCGGGATATGGACAGCGCCGTTAATACCTTATATAGAGAGCAATTTCGCCGATTTACCGATTCAATCACGTCAAGAATATTCGCCAATCCCGAGATCATACTCGAATCGAGATATCAGCAGCTTGATCAACAAATTAGACTTTTGAACTTGCTATCCCAAAGTCGGTTTGATACCTTTCGGCAATCGGCCGCGATACAGATTTCGCGCCTGGAAGCGCTGTCGCCTCTGGCGGTTTTGGCGCGAGGGTATTCTGTTGCCCGAACTGCCCCAAAGAAAGAGGTTGTAAAATCGGTGGAAGATATTCCGGTTAAAGGTATTATGGAGACTATCGTCAGCGACGGATCGATTTTTTCGAAGGTTGAAAAAAAAGAAAAGAAAAATTGAATATGTCGGCCAAGAAAGAGTATAAGGATTTTGAGAGCGCGATAAATCGGCTCGATGAAATTACGGAACAATTGGAATCGGGTGAGTTGAGTCTTGAGGATTCCATTGAGTTATATACCGAGGGGGTAGAAATCGCCGGAATTTGCAATAAAAAGCTAACTGAGGCCGAGGGGAAAATCGCCAAATTGACGAAAATCGCCGATAAATTCAACCTTGATGATTTTGCCGGGGGAGACGATGACTGAGAACATAAAAGTAACCGCTCCCGCGTATTTGATTGAAAAGGCGAAACTCATCAATGAATATTTGTTGAAATTTCTACCTGCGCCCGACGTATATCCTCATGTTTTACATAAAGCGATTCGATATTCGGTAATGGCCGGCGGGAAAAGACTTCGTCCCGTTTTGGCTTTGGCCGCGTATGAAGCCTGCGATGGAACCGGTCAGGAAATTTATAAAGCGGCCGTGGCGTTGGAATTAGTGCATACATATTCTTTGATTCACGATGATTTGCCCTGCATGGATGACGATGATTTTAGGCGAGGCAAACCCACGCTTCACAAAAAATACAATGAGGCTATAGCGCTTTTGGCAGGTGACGCCCTCCATGATTTCGCATTTAGATTGATGGCCGAAACCGGGAATGCCGAAGTGGTATTGGAACTCGCTAAGGCGATTGGCACCGGCGGGATGTTAGGTGGTCAGATGGCCGATCTGGAAGCCGAGGGGCGTAATTTAAATTTGGATGAAGTGGAATTTATCCATAATCATAAAACCGGAAAACTCATTCGGGGCGCCGTTCGCATTGGTTCGATTCTGGCAAATGCCGATAATGAGAAGCTTCAGGCTATCACACAATACGGTGAAAAAATCGGATTGGCCTTTCAAATCATTGATGATATACTTGATATTGAGGGGGATGCTGAATTGTTGGGCAAACCGATTGGATCCGATTCAAAAAATAATAAGGCAACTTACCCTTCCGTGATCGGGCTCGATAAATCACATGAAAAAGCAGGACAATTGATTGAAGAAGCGATTGACCTGGTGGAAAGCACGATACCGAAAAGCGGGAATTTCGTAACCATCGGCCGTTTTATTGGGGGACGGTGGCATTAGTATGGAGAATTATGTTTTTAGAGAAGATATTATCGGTGCAGGACCTCAAGAAGCTGTCAACGGATGATTTAAATCAACTGACCGAAGAAATTCGCGCCAACATAATTTCTACTATTAGTCAGACTGGCGGACACCTGGCATCCAACCTGGGCGTCGTGGAATTGACCATCGCGTTACATTATCTATATAATTGTCCTGCTGATCAAATCGTGTGGGATGTCGCTCACCAATCTTATGTTCATAAGCTTTTGACCGGCCGCAAAGATCGATTTAATACAATCAGACAATATGGAGGTCTTTCAGGATTTACCAAACGGAGTGAATCTGAATCCGACGCTTTTGGAGCGGGGCACGCTTCGACTTCTATTTCAGCGGCTCTCGGTTTGGCCGAAGCTAATCGTCTGAATGAAATTGACAATGATGTTATCGCGGTCATTGGCGATGGAGCTCTTACCGGGGGATTGTCCTTTGAAGGATTGAATAACGCCGGAGCGCAAAAGACAAATCTTTTGGTAATCCTAAATGATAATTCCATGTCGATTTCGGAGAACGTTGGGGCGATGTCAAGGTACCTGACTCATATCCTCGCCGATGAATCCTATAATAAATTACGGGACGATATCTGGCGGTTTATCGGACGACTTAAAAAAGCTGATAAAATTAAGGCAACGGTTCGGAATTTTGAAAAACAAATTAAAGGTATCCTGGTGCCGGGAATTATCTTTGAACGGTTAGGATTCAGATATTTCGGTCCGATTGACGGCCATGATTTACCCGTTCTATTAAAAACTCTTAAGCAAATTAAGGAACTTAACGGTCCGAGATTACTGCATGTTATTACGCAAAAAGGGAGAGGCTATGAACCGGCCGAAAAGAACGCGACCAAATTTCATGGGATATCGGCCTTCAACAAGGTAACCGGTCAGACCAATAAGACATCCAGACTACCTTCCTACACTTCTGTTTTTGGAAAAAAGATAACCGAAATCGCTGAAAGTGATTCTAAAGTTATTGCAATTACCGCCGCCATGGCTCCCGGAACTGGATTGACTGAATTCGCGGAAAAACTACCCGATCGATTTTATGATGTGGGGATTGCCGAACAGCATGCGGTTTGTTATGCCGCCGGATTGGCCGCTGGTGGATTGCGTCCCGTGGTCGCCATTTATTCTACGTTCCTGCAACGGGCTTACGATCAAATTATACATGACGTCGCTCTGCAAAAATTACCGGTCGTTTTTTGTATTGATCGGGCCGGTTTAGTCGGTGAAGACGGCCCGACGCATCACGGCGCTTTTGATATCAGTTACTTGAGGGCGGTTCCCAATATGATTATTGCCGCGCCCGCTGATGGCGATGAGTTATGCCAAATGCTCGAATATGCGGTCAAAAATAAAATCGGGCCGGTAGCGATTCGTTATCCGCGCGGGACGGTGCCTTATGAACTCGGCAGAAATATTAAAAACATCGAATGGGGACAATGGGATGTTTCCGTAGGAGGTTCGGATGTGGCGATCATTGCCACCGGGTCAATGGTGTCGCAGTGTTATCCGGTGGTTGAGCGATTGCGAATTGCCGGGATCAACGCGTCGCTGATAAATGCCCGGTTTATTAAGCCTCTCGATTCTGAAGCCTTAAAAGAAATTTCCGAAAGATTCAAACGGATCGTAACGGTTGAGGAGAATAGTCTCTTTGGCGGTTTTGGTTCAGCCGTCCATGACTATCTGGATTCGATTGATTATCGCGGCAGAATAATAAAACTTGGAATCCCCGATAGATTCGTTCAGCATGGCAGCCGCGATTTGTTGCTCAAGGAAATAGGACTCGATGAAGACGGTATTTTCCGCAGTGTCAGTTCGGTGTTCAAGAATAAACGGTCTTTTCTTAACGTTTTTCAGATTGGAAATGGTAAACGAACTGCGGGAGAGAGCGGGAAGTTAAAAACGGATATTAAAGCGGAAAAAACAATTTCCCAAAAATCTGAAATGGAAAAAAACAAATAATGCGCTTTGGAATTGTGCCCAATATGAATCGCCCCGATGCCGAAAATGTCATCCGGCGGATTATCTCCTGGGGTGATAAAAAAGACGTCTCGTTGATATTTGCCTCGCCGATGACGGATGAATTAAAATTAAATATCGAACGAGTTCCCGTCGATGAACTTCCCAACAAATCTGATATGATAGTATCTCTGGGCGGCGACGGCACTTTACTGTCTTCGGCCAGGGCAGTGAAATCAACCGGCATTCCGATCCTTGGCATTAATTTGGGCTCCCTTGGATTTTTAACACAATTAACTCCCAAGGCGTTGGAACAGACTTTGTTATTGGTTCTCGAAGGCAAATATTTGTTGGAAAAGAGAATGGTCGCAGAAGTCGAACTCGAAAATGGCCAGAAATTAGAATCACCTTTTGCTCTGAATGACATAGTCGTCGATCGAGGTTCGATTTCCCGTATTATCAATCTCGATTTGTACGCTGACGATTACTTTATCTGCTCGTATGCCGCCGACGGATTGATTATTTCTACACCAACCGGTTCGACCGCATATTCTCTGGCGGTCGGGGGACCGATATTAAATCCCCTTATGAATGCTTTTATTGTCTCCCCAATATCCGCCTTTTCATTAACAACCCGGCCTATTATTTTTTCCGATTCGAACGAATTGCGGGTCGTAACCCGTAGCAAGCATAGCGATCCGGTATTGACTCTGGATGGACAGGTATCCTGCAGTCTCTCCCGTGAATCGAGTTTTATTGTACGAAAAGCCGATTATTTCATTAATTTCGTAGTCTTTCGAAATAATACATTTTACGATGTTTTAAGGAATAAATTGCATTGGGGACTTCTCCCCGAAGCAGAACCCGATTTACCGAAATATTATTGATTTTTGTAGCCAAAGCTAAAATAATTCGTATATTATTGTGTCGAATGTAAGGTTGAATCTTTCTGCAAGCGAAAGAAATTTTGACATTTAATGGTGTTTTTACGTCATTAAGATAATGAAAACGTCTGTTAAATTTGAAAAAGGTTTGGGTATGAAATCAAATCTTTCAAAATATGTCCTGCGCGGGATATTTTCTGCGGTGGTTATATTGATTGGTTCCCATGCTTACGGATGCGAATATGATCATTGCGGAACCTTATCTATGGGTGCGTTAAAAACCAATACTATTAATTCTTCGCTTGAAATTCATTCCTATCGGTTTAGTGTCCGGGACGGGGATAATATAATGATTCGAATGGCGCGAACGGGAGGAACGTTTCAACCTCGAATTGAACTCTGGGGTCCCAATAATAATCTGCTGGACGTCTCTGGTACCGGATCGGGTTTTGCTGAAATTGTTGATAAGAGAATGTACCAAAACGGATATTGCAGGCTTTTATGTTATGATTATGACGGACCCGGACGAGGGGGATACGCCTTTACCGTTCAGCGAACCAACGATCCGATTGGAGCAAGGAAATTGAGTTACGAGGCGACTATCATAGATTCTTTAACCTCCTTCGCACAATTAAAGCCATATAAATTTAGTGTAAATGAAGGTGATGCCTTTATTGTTCAAATGATACGATTAAGTGGTGGGATTCATCCACGGTTAGAGCTTTTTAAACCTAATGGCATTTTATTAAAGGCGAGCGTTGATCCCTTCGAAGCCGTGGCGATAATTAATTCCGTATCGGTCGCCGGGGAATATTCCATTCTGGCCAGCGACGCGCAAATCAACGACACCGGTACTTTCGCTCTTATTATGCATCGTCTCCCGACCGACGTTGACAACTGGGCGGAATTGAATCCGATGATTTACAGCCTGCGGCAGAATTATCCCAATCCGTTTAATCCCTTCACCCGGATTGACTTTAATATTCCTAAAGCGTCGTTCGTAACGCTCGATATATATAATATCCTGGGCGAGAAAGTGCAGACTCTGATTTCCAAAGATATGACAGCTGGGCCTCATTCGGTTATGTGGGACAGCAAAAACGAGAACGGCCAGGAAGCGGCATCGGGAATATATTATTACCGGATCACCTCCGGTGAATTCACCGACAGCAAAAAGATGCTTCTTTTGCGCTAACAGACAAATTCGATTTAATATATATGGGCCGGGAATTCGCGACATGATTCCCGGTTTTTTTTTTGTGCACAAGGGACCTCTTGAACAGTCGGGAAGGAGCTCGCAGGGCTCCTGCCATCCCCAACCTGGCGGGGATACCATGAGTATTTTTGGTTGAAGCCCGTTAGGCTTCATCCTGCAAAATTATGCAAAAATCATGAGTTATCCACATTTTGATTTTTGAAAATTCCTTGTAATTTATTGTTGTGTCTTTGATTGCGGAGAATTGGGTTCGTTTTGTCCTTTTTCGTACTTCGTAAAAGACTTCTCCTCCATATAATTTTCAAACAGTCGCATACAAATTTCACTCTATAAACGCGGATAATCTCGGAAATAATGGTGGGTTGGTGGGGAAAATGTTGGGGGGCCTTGATGTGTAACGACAACCCCAGGGTTGTCGCTACGCAATACCAAATTGTCCTTGTGCGGTGCAGCCAGCAGGGCAGCGATCCCCGCGATCCTGCAAATTTTTTTGGCGGGATCTTTCTCGCTTCGACCCTTTTGAGTTTTCGCTTGAAACCTTTGGCAGGGATGCCCTACTAAATTATCCCGAATAAACCTCAAATACCGCTTGCAAACATGAATAAATAACACTATTATTCGTATATTAAATTGAAAGATAAGGCTCTTGCGCGAATCAGGCGAAAGTTCTTTTGCCAATAAAAAAATAAAAGGGGATTCCCCCATGCGAAGAAAAATAATTTTAGTGATGATGATAGCGATTATGACTATTGGCTATGCTGTTTGCCTTGGTCAATCTGATTCTACACAAGCGCAAAAAACAGATACGATTATAGTTCATGATGTGGATACTGTAGAGACTTCCGATACGGTTTATGTTGCTCTCACTTCAAACGATGCCATGTACGTCGAAAAAGCGCTTGATCTTATGGAATCGAATAAAGTATGGATAAATATTATGTTGACGGCCGTTGGGATATTGGTTGCAGTTATCTCTTTGGCTGCAGTTTTTGCGGTTTATCAGGGTAATAAGGCAAGAAGTGAAGCCCGTGTGGAAATGAAAGAAGTTAGACGATTAAGACAAAGGATGGAAGAACATGTTGGAAAGGCTGGATCAATAACTGAGCAACTGCAAAATCATTTGGAAGTATTCGAACAAAAAGCGGAAATTGAAACAGACGAAACAACTGATTTTAAGAAAAAACTTGATAATATTCCGAAGGATGACGCGATAGAGGCTGTCTCCTATTATGAGGCCCTATTGGGTTGGATGAAAATACAAAACATAGATTTATCTAAAATTCCTGCAGATACACATAAATTAATAGCGCGTCATTATTTTAGGCTTGAGCAATTTAATAAAGCAAAGGATGGGATGCTTGCCTGTCTTAAAGTAAAGCCAGATGATGAAGAAGCTAATTTTATGTTAGGAAATATAACTTATGGTGAAAAGAACTTTAAATCTTCTATGGGATATTTTGAAAAAGTAACAAAGATAAATCTTGATAACGATGCAGCCTATTATAATTGGGGTCTTTCACTATTTGAAATTGGCGAATCCAAAAATAAGATCGAATATTTCCATACAGCAATTGAGAAATTCAAAAAAGCGATAAAGATAGCTCCCAAAAAGGATGATGCATTTATGGATTGGGGAACCGCTCTGTGCCAAATTGGCGAAATAACCAATAGCTCTACTTATTTTCAAGATGGAATTGATAAATACAGTGAAGCGGTTGAGATAAATCCGAAAAATGATAAGGCTATTATGAATTGGGGCGTCGCACTGTTCAGTATTGCAAAAGCCGAAAACAAACCCGAATATTTCCACCATGCAATAGAGAAATACAGGACGGCGGTAGAGGTTAATCCTGAAAGGGATGCAATCTATAACAATTGGGGCGTTACGCTGGCTGAAATTGGAAAATTGAAAAACAAGGCTGAATATTTCCATAAGGCGATTGATAAGTTTAAGATATGTATTGAAATAAAACCCAATAATGACAAAGCCATTTTTAATATGGCATGTACGTTTGCTCATTTGAATGATAAAATTAAAATGCTGATTAATTTGGATAAGGCAATACAATTGAATTCCAAGTATAAATTCGTCGCTCGTAAAGACAAAGATTTAAAAGCCTATTTGGATGATCCCGACTTTCTTAAGTTGACCGAGCCGGATGATGAGGATGATAAGGAAAAAGGGGAAAAGGGGGAAGATGAGGACGATTTGGAATAGGTTAATAATTCCAAAACCAAACACACCCCGCCCCGCGCAAATGAATTTTGCTTCGGGCACAATTCTCGAGACAGGCAAAGGCCTGGTAGGGGAACAATTGGAATGTCGAAACCGCAGGGGTTTCGACCTACAAGACTGGGATGATCCGGATTTTATTGAGTTGACTAAGCCGGATGATGACGAGGATAAAAGCGAGGGAGAAAAAGATAACGGTAAGGAACCGACCGAATCCCCATAATCAGTCAAGAATTTTCTTGCCAATCCGAAGTTTCCACTATATATATATGGTCGCTCGAGCGGGAGTAACTCAGCTGGTAGAGTATTAGCCTTCCAAGCTAACTGTCGCGGGTTCGACCCCCGTCTCCCGCTCCATTTTTTTATCTTTCGAAAACCCGGAATACTTGGAAATTAGAGATTGCCACGTCGTCTCCCGCTCCATTTTTTTATCCCCACGAAACCCGGAGTAATTAAAATTTAGAGATTGCCACGTCATTTCGCCTCGCAAAACTCCTCGCAATGACTGGTCTTGCTTTTTCGATTTATATATTATTAAGAGGGGAACAAGAGATTGCCACGTCGTCTCCCGCTCCATTTTTTTATCCCCAAAATTATATCCATCGATAGTTGATTTTTTGATTTACACATTATATATAGGGGAACAATTGCCGGGATATTTCGATTGCTCAGAAGCCAGCCCCAAAACGGGGCTTTAGCATTATTGAATTCGTTTCGCGGCGAGAATTAAAATTTGTATATATTGTGCACAAATTGCGTAAACTGTGAAACGGATTTGCCGATATCCAAGATAATAACCCGGAAGGCTTTTTTTGAGGGTCGTGAGGAGGATGGCGACAGGTGTAAATCGGGACAGCTTTTCAGTTTAAGAAAATTAATTCCCGTCGTGAATTTTCACTTGACAAGCAATTCAAAAAAGGTAAATTACTGGTCTTTACTTTAGGCGATTACGCCTATTTTTGTGCTGGGAAAAAAGTTAGGCCCAGATAGCTCAGTAGGTAGAGCACATCCTTGGTAAGGATGAGGTCACCGGTTCGAATCCGGTTCTGGGCTTTAAGCGTTACTAGCGGAGGAATTGGCCATGGCCAAGGAGAAATTTAAGCGGACGAAGCCGCACGTGAATGTCGGCACGATCGGTCACGTCGATCATGGCAAGACGACATTGACGGCGGCGATGACGATGATCTTGAATCGTAAGGGTGGTGGCA